>CAZULF010000001.1:0-37720 GCA_964621215.1 uncultured Legionellales bacterium
TAATAAAGGCTATGTCACTGCGCAACAATTAAATGTTCAGCCTGTAAAAGTTGAAAAAATTCAAGAGCCTGGTGGCAAAACAGAAGTCGTGCCTTATGGTCAAAGTTCGCTGGCGAATATTGGTGGATTTGCTGTTATTACCTCACCTTTCTTGCATCCTGAGCAAGAATATAGTGGTGGTGATTTAATGGTTAACTACTCCAGTATTAATAAAGACGTTAACATGATGAAACAACGTCAACAATTTTCTAATGTAATGGCGGCACAAGGTTTTGGTTTGCCTACACGTGGCGGTAGTTTGTTAGAGTTGTCCGGTGAAGTGGAATCTCAAATTAACTCGATTAGAATGTTCAACGGCGAACAAACCTCTGATCTCTATGTTGCTGACGCTGAGCTAGATATGCAAGCTTTAATTAATCGTTGGATGACAGCATTTATGTCATTCTCTTACAATAACACACCTAATGCAGTGGGTAGTCGAGTAGGAGGCACAATTAATTTAGATAATGGCTTCTTCACTATTGGTAATTTAAACATAAGTCAATGGCGCTTAACTGCAGGTCAAATGTATGTGCCATTCGGTCAATATAACAGCTTCTTAGTCAGTGATCCGTTGAATAAAGTATTATTCCGTACTAAGAGCCAACCGTTATTAATTGGTTATGGTGTACCAGGCAATGATGGTCTTGCAGTATCAGCCTTTACCTTTAGAGGTAATGCGCATGATAGAGGTAATGCAAACGATCCTAATCCACGTATCAATCAATATGGGGGTGATGCAAATTACCAATTCCATTTAGGTAAGCTAAAAACAGCATTTGGTGCTAGTTATATTGCTGACGTGGCGGATGCTTCCGGTATGCAAAGTAATGGACTGGACGATGGACAATTCGAAGGTTTTGGCGACAATACTGAAACAGAACGTTTGCAACATCTCGTGCCGGGTGTTGATATACGCGCGCTGTTTAATTACGAACGTCTCACCTTAGTCGGTGAGTTTGATACGGTGACACGGTCGTTTGCCGAGGAAGACTTGAGCTTCAATGGTCATGGCGCATCACCGAAAGCTTACCATATCGAAACGTTTTATGGCTTTGATATGTTTTCTAAGCCGTCAACCTTTGCGATTGGTTTTGATCAAACATATCAAGCGTTGGGATTCAATGTGCCGGAACAACGTATTGCAGCGGCATTGAATACCTCAATATGGCGCAATACGGTAGCCAGTTTAGAATTACGTCATGACTGGAATTACAGCGAAGATGATTACGCAAGTGGTAATGGAGCTCTCATTAATACGGTTTCATTAGGCCCAAGTTCGAACGCGATCTTCTTCCAGTTCCAAGTGTATTTCTAATAGTACGTAGCCCGGATTCCGCTGCGCTGCATCCAGACTACGTTTTTCCGTCGTCCCGCGGCTTGTCCGCGGGATCCAGAGATCTCGATAATCTTCTGGACCCCGTGGACAAGCCACGGGGCGACGGGGTGAGATGTGAGAAATACCGATACTTGTGGGTAAGGCCCCGGATTCTGCTGCGCTGCATCCAGACTACGTTTTCTTAAATTTCTTAAGTAATACAGGATTCCAAGGACGGAGTGCCAAAACAAAAGCAGTGCCTTGACGCTCAGTTAAAGGTTCTTTTAATTCCGCATGCAACAACTCACCAAATTCTTCTGCTAATTGCTTAATTTTCCGCTGCATAATGGTATTGGCAGCAGGACTGATCATGCCAATTCGGCAAATCAGCAATTCCTGAGTGTGACTAAATGAGGATTGAAAAAATTCAGCTTGCAATTGCTTTTGAAAAAATTGCTGAATTGGGCCATTAGGGCGCCAAGCGAAAGAGGGCGCAATCCGCAATTTTATGCGATTATCTGGCATCAAATCAATGATTTTAAATTTATCGAGCACGGCTAGTTTTTGAATGCATTCATGTTGTGTTAAACGATATTCGTCAAGAATTGCTTGAAATGAATAGTGGTTTAGTACACATAACGTAATTAATAATAATGTAGGATCACTCACAATCAACTCTTCCTGCTCCTGTGATAAGTAATTAATGAGTGGTTGATTGCTTACTTGATAACGAAAAAAATCATTTAAATCCATATCGAGTAGTTGGCAAATTTTTTCGAGTCGCTCTAGGGTCAATTGTCCTTTAGATAATAATCGCTTCACACTGGCTTCCGATAAATGTAAATGCTTAGCAATATCTTGGTAGGTTTTGCCATGTACACGTAATAGTTGCTTTAGTGAAGTTAGTACCGACGGCATTGTGTTCATAGGTTTGTTCCTTCTGTCGTGACAACACACGAAAGTATTATATAATAATACCATTAGTATATATATAGTATAAAAACGCTTTTTTAGTTGCAAAAAATTAGCCTGACCGTTATTATGAACAAAATTTAAACACAAAGATGATGAGGTTTTTTATGAAACAGGCAAAACACAAAATACAGATTTTGGGAACCGGCAAGTATTTACCCCAGCGCCTAATCCCTTCCTCTGAAATTGACCATACTATGGGCTTACCTGAAGGCACAACAGAGAGAACATGTGGTGTGAGGCAACGCTATTATGCTGAGCATGAAACCGCCTCAGAAATGGCCGTTAAAGCTATTGAGGCCGCACTTCAACGCAGTCAACTTTCAATAGACGATATTGACTGCATTATCTCTGCCAGCGGTACTATGGAACAGGCTATTCCTTGCAACGCGACCAAAGTGGCTGCATTGCTAAGTAAACAGCGAGCTATGCCTTGTTTTGATATCAATATGACTTGTTTGGGTGCCTTAATGGCCTTGCAAGTTTCCAGTCAATTTATTAGCTCGGGCGCATACAAACATATTATTATTTTCGCTAGCGATATTGCATCAGTTGGCATCGATTGGAAAAATCTGGAAACCGGTGGAATTTTTGGTGACGGTGCTGCAGCTATTGTTTTAGGTCCAAGTAAAGATCAAGCACACCAATCGCTGATTAGCGCACACTTCGCTACCTTTACTGAGGGTGTGGCGATGTGTGAAATTAAGGGTGCTGGTACCAAGTTGCATCCAAGAAAAGTGCAAGGTGATTATGCAGATTTATGTATGTTTCAAATGCAAGGGAAAGAAATTTATCGATTAGCTACCACACAATTATCAGGTTTTGTTGAGCAAGCATTAGCGAAAGCAGATTTAGAGTTGCAAGATATTACCTGGGTGGTGCCGCATCAAGCCAGTCCGGGTGCGTTGAAGCATATTCAGAAGAAACTAAAAGTGAAAGACTCACATTTTATTAATATTGTTGCTGATCATGGTAATCAAATTGCAGCCTCTATCTTAACGGCATTACATGAATTATTCACTACACGTACCCTAAAAAGTCAAGAAAAAATCATGTTATTGGGTACCGGTGCCGGATTAAGCATGGGCGTGATTATTTTGGAGATGTAAAATGAAAGCGATTATTACTGGTGCAACGGGATTTTTAGGTCGTCATTTAATTGAATATTTAGATGGCAAAGGATGGCAAATAATTGCAGTAGGACGTAATGAAGCAGTCGCTAAACAATGGCAACAGAGTCATATTCGTTTTAAAAAAGTAGACTTATGTAATAGCAAAGAAGTAATGGCGGAATTTGAATCAGCAGATGTCGTATTTCATTGTGCAGCGTTATCCTCGGTATGGGGTGACTATCAAAGTTTTTATGATGCCAATGTGATAGCAACTCAACATGTTATTCAGGCATGCCATTTACATGGAGTTAAACGATTAGTTTATGTTTCTACGCCTAGCATCTATTTTGATTATCACGATCGTTTAAATATAAAAGAAACAGATGCTCTGCCTAAGAAATTTGTTAATGCCTATGCGAAAACTAAATATTTAGCCGAGCAGCTAATTAGTAAAGCAAATACACATATTGAAACAGTTATTATTCGGCCGCGAGGATTATTCGGTGAATATGACACCAGCATTATGCCGAGAATTCTTAAATTAGCACGTAAAGGGTTACTTCCTAAATTTAAGTCGAATGGTAATTTAGTGGATTTAACCTATGTTGTTAATGTTGCACACAGTCTTTATCTTGCAGCTATTACACCGAAAGCGGCAGGGCAAATATATAATATTACCAATGCTGAGTCAGTCGTATTAGAAGATAATATCCAGCATATATTGTCAGAACTTAATATTCAAACAAAATGGGTACGTCTTCCTATAGGATTATTATTAAATTTAGCAACAGTTTTGGAGCTGTGTTATCGACTGTTTAGTAAAAAGGAACCGCCTATAACACGATACAGTCTTGGGGTGTTAGCCTTTTCACAGACATTATGTATTGATAAAGCGCGCGCCGAGCTCAGATATGCTCCAATATACTCAATTAACCAAGGTATTGAATACTATGTTAGATGGCATGAACAGCAAAATTAAACTATTAAAAGTGGGTCATTGCACACATCCGCAAGCTATAGTTATGCGCGGAGGAAAGTGGAAGAAACAAATATTTCCAGCATTAGTGGGCTTAATTGATCATCCGCAACAAGGTTATATTTTGTTTGATACAGGATATTCGCCCAATTTCATGCGAGAGACGAAAAACTTTCCCGAATGCCTATATCGATATTTAACGCCAGTCTGTCTGCATAAAGATGAAAACATAGTCAATCAGTTACAAAAACTACATATTCATCCAGATAAAATTAAGCATGTTATTATTTCACATTTCCATGCCGATCATATTTCCGCATTAAGTGAATTTAAGCAAGCCGTGTATTGGTGCTCACAACGCGCTTGGACAGACTTTAACAAAAAAAAGCGCTGGACAGGATTGATGAAAGGGTATTTACCGGCGTTATTACCCAGCGACTTTTCTGAACGAGTTAAATTTATTGAAGAAACTTCATCGTGCACGTTGCCGAATGCACTCATGCCATTTACGCAAGGGTGGGATTTATTTGGAGATGGTCTTTGCCGAATGATCGATTTGCCGGGACATGCCGCAGGGCATATGGGTTTGCTTTATGAGAGTAAAAATCAACGACCACTATTTATGATTGCAGATGCTTGTTGGAGCATAGAAGCGTTAATTCAAAAACGCCGTCCACGTTGTTTAGCTTATTGGTTATTTGACAGCAAAACTGCTTATGACACTACCATGCTGTGGTTAACGCAATTATATGAAAGGAACACAGTATTAATAATGCCATCGCATTGTGCAATAAGTTATGAAAGGTGGGAAAATGAAAACAGTTAGGTTCAAGCTGAAAGTTTTACTTTCCTATTATCAAACAAAATTTCTATCTTTTAGAGATAGAGCAACGCTTGATGCTTGGCAAAAAAAGCAATTAAAAAAATACGCTAAAAAAGTGTTGCAGTATTCCCCATATTATATGCAATATTGCAACAAAGATTTTTCCGACTGGCCTGTTATCAATAAAGCGATTCATATGGATAATTTTGATAAAATCAATACAGTTAATGTCACCAAAAAACAAGTAATGCGGGTAGCGACTAACGCTGAAAGCAGTCGTGTTTTTAATGAAAAAATTGGAAATATTACTGTTGGCTTATCCTCAGGTACAAGCGGCAATCGTGGTATATTTCTGACTAGCGAAAGTGAGCAGGCAAACTGGGCTGGCGTGGTTTTGGCGAAAGTATTACCCTCGCTACGACAGAAGCAAAGAGTAGCATTGTTTTTACGCGCAAATAATAATTTATATGAAAGCGTGAATCAATCTAGAATTAAGTTTCAATTCTTTGATTTGCTGTTGCCATTTGAGCATCTGATATCATCTTTAGTTGAATTTAAGCCAACAGTTCTTGTCGCACCCGCAAGTGTGTTGGTTTTATTAGCCAGGTCAGCAGTAAAAATAAATCCGGTAAAAATTGTCTCTGTTGCAGAAGTGTTGCATGAGGATCAAAAAAACATTATTGAAAATTATTTCAAACTACCAGTGCATCAAATTTACCAATGTACAGAAGGATTTTTGGCAGTCACGTGCAAGAGAGGTAACTTACATCTGAATGAAGATATGGTATTTATAGAAAAAGCATGGCTGGATGAAGATCAACGCGCTTTTTATCCCATCATCACAGATTTTCGACGGGTATCACAACCGATAGTTCGCTATAAACTAGATGATGTACTTATCGAAGATACAACACCATGCCCCTGCGGATCGGTTTTCACTCGCATTAAAAAAATAGTAGGGCGTTGTGATGATATTCTTCAACTTACGACTATAAATGGAGAAACTATTTCAGTATTTCCAGACTTTATCTGTAGAGCGATTATTTTAAGTAATGAAAGATTTACTCATTTTCAAGTAATTCAGACTGGAACTAATAAGCTACGAATTAGCTTGCCAGCTATGCAAGAAGATCTGTTTCCCTTGATGGCACAAAGTTTAAATCAATTATTTATAAAGTTAAATATTATTACTCCAGACTATGAGTTTTGTGAGATTTCTCAGCGACCGTATGCTGTTAAAGAACGACGTGTTATTTGCCAATTAGGAGAAAACTATGTGTAAACTTTTATTGACCGGCGCCAGAGCCCCAGTGACCTTAGATTTAGCTAGGAACTTGCATAAATTTAACCATACGGTTTATGTTGCCGACTGTTGGAAATTTCCCATAGCAAGACATACCAATACAGTGAGCGGTGCTTATGAATTAATAAGCCCTAGAGAAAATTTAACAAAATTTAAAAGTCAATTGATACACATTATTAGAGAAAACAACATTGATTTCCTTGTGCCAACCTGTGAAGAGGTATTTTATATTGCAAGAATAAAAAATGAACTATCGCAATATTGTAAGGTAATTTGTCCTGATTTTGATTTAATTTCCCAGTTACACAGCAAACGCCATATTTTAACTCTAGCAGAGGGTTGTGGCGTAGGCATACCAATAACAGCTGTTTTCACAAGAGATGATATTAATGAAGTAAATAACAATTTAAATAATTACATCATCAAGCGTGAATACGGGCGTTTTGGCGTTTCAGTGTGGTGTAATTTAACAGAAGATTTGATTGATGAGTTATCACATAGCGATCAAACCTTATTATTACAACAAAAAATTGCAGGCGAAGAATTTTGTACCTATACTATTGCCCATAATGGTGAGGTAATGGCACATGCATGCTATCAACCTATCTATAGAATCCAAGATTCGGCATCGATGTATTTCAAACCCATTCAGCATGAAAAAATTGAGAAATTTGTTACAGCCTTTGTTAAAAGACATAACATATCAGGTCAGGTTGCTTTTGATATTAAAGAACATGACAATGAAATTTATTTAATTGAATGTAATCCCCGAACTAACAGTGGGTTACATTTGCTGACTCTTAATGATTTAGGGGCTGCTCTGGCTGGTAAAACTAAAGCAACACAGGTGCAAACCCAGCCCGCTATGTTAGGGTATGCGATGTGGTTAAGTAGTTTCCCAAGGGCGTTACTTGCTGGAAAAATTAAGCAATGGCTCCAGGATTACAAAGCTGCGCGTGAAGTAGTGTATTTAAAACAGGATAAATCGTTGTTTTTCTATCAGTGCTTAGCCATTTGTGAGTGGATATATAAAAGTTGCAAACACAGAGTGAATCTGAGAGAAGTATCAACTTTCGACATAGAATGGAACGGGGACGAAATATCTTTCGTCGTCCCGCGGCTTGTCCGCGGGATCCAGAACACATCAAGAAGCATGGATCCCGCGGACAAGCCGCGGGACGACGAGATTTAGGATAGCATACCAGCTTGAGTAATTTTGCTAAAAATTCGAGAGCACTTTTGTGGTAAAGATTCCGGCGTGCGATAACACACTTCATAAATATCTTTATTCTGACTAGCCTCAAGCAAGTAATCATCAGATGTGCCAATTTTATCGATTAAGCGTAAATCAAAGGCTTGGGTGCCTAACCAATACTCACCCGTAGCCACTTTATTAATATCTAATTGTGGGCGGTATTCTTGCACAAAGTTTTTAAACAATTCATGAGTTTTATCGATTTCTTCCTGCATTTTTTCTCGATCTTTATTGGTGTTTTCACCAAATAGCGTGAGAGTTCGTTTGTATTCGCCCCCAGATAGTTGCTCAAAATCAATATTGTGCTTTTTTAGAAATTTATGAAAATTAGGTAATTGCATTAACACGCCAATCGAGCCAACAATAGCAAAAGGTGCTGCAATGATTTGGTTGGCAACACAGGCCATCATATAGCCACCGCTGGCAGCGACTTTATCCACAATAATCGTTAATGGGATATTTCTTTGACGCAAACGGGCTAGTTGTGAAGCGCATAAGCCATAGGTATGCACGACACCGCCACCACTTTCCACGGTAACCACGACTTCATCCGCGGGGGTTGCCACAGTTAAAATGGCAGTAATTTTTTCGCGTAACTCAGTGACTTGCGTTGCACGCATATCACCAGTAAAGTTAAGATAAAATAATTTTTTACGATTTTTTTGTTTTAGCGTTTCTTTAGTGCTTTTTAATTCTTTAATTAATAATTTCAATTGTTTTTTGTTAAGTGTAGCTTCGTGTAAAATATTTTTCACATTAGTATATTTAGTATTGATATGTTTGATTTTAATTTTGTTGGTATCTTTCTCTTTTGATTTAGATAAAGCCAATATGCCGACTATAGTCAATAAAATAGCGGCAACAAAAGTTAAGGTTTTCAGTAAAAATAAACCATAAGCAGTGAGGAAATGCATATTTAGCTCCTGTGATTAATTCGTTTCGGTTGCCTGGATGGATGCCAGCGAAGGCTGGCATCCATCCAGGCTACAAAGATTATCCAAGATTTTTCTTAATAAACTCAATAAGATCGTTAGCATCTAACGGCACACTTAAAAAATAACCTTGCACAACATCGCAATTATTATCGCGTAAAAAATCTAATTGTTCTTGCGATTCTACTCCTTCAGCAATAACTTGCAAATTTAAGTTATGCGCTAATCCAATAATCGCCTTAACAATGTCAGCATCATTCACTTCTGAAGTAAGATCATTCACAAATGTCTTATCAATTTTTAATGCGTCAACTGATAATTGCTTTAGATAGTTCAAAGAAGAATAACCCGTGCCAAAATCATCAATCGCTATTTTTAATCCTAACGCATGCAGTTGATTGATAACGGTTTTTGTTTTTTCGGTATTAGTCATTAAAGAAGTTTCAGTCACTTCAACTTCCACCATTTTAGCCGGCAATTTATTTTTATCTAAAATAGACTTCATGACTGAAATAATATCATTCTGCATCAATTGACCAATAGATAAGTTAATTGCAATAGTGAGTGGTGTTGAAGTGATTTTATTCCATTCAAGCAACATAGCACACGCTTTTTCGATAACCCATCGTCCTAAAGGATGGATCAAGCCGGTTTCTTCTGCAGTTTGAAGAAAATCAGTTGGCAGCAATAACCCTAGGCTTGGGTGATTCCAGCGGATTAATGCTTCAACGCCAATAATTTTATTGGTTGTAAGACTAATTTTAGGTTGATAATATAATTCTAATTCATTACGTTCAACCGCATACCGCAAGCTGTGAACCATCTCTAATTTTAGATGTACTTGCTCATTCATAACATCAGTAAAAAAGCAAAAGTTATTTCGTCCCGTTTGTTTAGCTTGATACATAGCAATGTCAGCGTTTTTGCTGAGGACAACACTGGTATCTCCTGATACCGGATACACCGCGATACCTATGCTAGTGCTAACGAAAACTTCGTTGCTATTCAGATAAAATGCGGGCTGAAGTGAGGTTATTATTTTTTGAGCAATTATAGCAGCATCTTCCAATACAGATATTTCATCCAGAATAACAGCAAATTCATCTCCTCCGAGGCGAGCAACGGTATCTGTTTCACGCACACAACCTATCAGTCGATCAGCTACACCTTTTAACAGCGAATCACCTATATCATGTCCAAGACTGTCGTTAATATTTTTAAAATGGTCTAAATCTAAAAACATCAATGCCATTTGTTTATTATTACGTCTGGCACGAGCTAACGATTGATTTATGGTCTTTTCAAACAATAATCGATTAGGTAACTTAGTTAAATGATCATATAATGCCAAGTTAGTCAGTTGTTCTTCAATGGTTTTGCGTAAAGTAATATCGGAGAAGACAAACACAATACCATTATATTGCTTATGTTCATCATGCAGTGGGGCGGCAGTAAACTCAACCGGCAGCGTAGATTTATCTTGCTTAACAAATAGCGTATCGTCTTTATGAAAAACTCTACCATTTTTACAAGCCTCATAAATGTCGCTTTCATGCCACTCTTGTGGAGGGGTAGATTTATCTACAGCAACTTCAATATTGGTGGGCGATAAAATGGTGGAAAGGGGATGGTTTATTAGCAATTCACTGCTGTAACCTAATATTTTTTCAGCTGCGGGGTTTACAAATGTGATCATTCCCTCAGTATTTGAACCAAATATACCTTCCCCAGCTGATTTCAAAATCAACTGGAAATGTTGCAGTAATTCTTGGTATTTAACACGTTGTTCATACAATTCTAAAAATACTTTTACTTTACTTAATAAAACCACATCATCAATAGGTTTATAAAGATAATCCACGGCACCATATTGATAGCCGCGTAGTTTGTGTTGTTCATCGGCATAATTAGCGGTAATAAAAATAACAGGAATATAACGTGTTTTATCATCCCATGACATTACTTCTAGCACTTCATAACCATTCATGACGGGCATTTGTACATCAAGCAATATTAATACAAATTCATGTTCGAGCATCAATGCTAAGGCATCGTTACCTGATTGTGCTTTAATAATTTTAATGGGTAAAGTGGCTAATAGCTTTTCTAGGACGATAAGATTTTCTGTTTTATCGTCAACGATTAATACTTTAGGTAACTCACCTGCGCTCATAATGCATTTACATCCTAATTTTGTAACTCTTTATAACCATTTTTTTAAAATCACTAACAAATTATCGATATCTAACGGTTTGGAAATAAAATCAGAAGCTCCAGAACGGAAACATTTTTCTTTATCGCCAGACATGGTTTTTGCTGTTATTGCAACAATAGGTAGTTGCTTAAATGCTTCCATTTTTCGAATTTTTTCTGTTGCCTCATAGCCATCCATAACTGGCATCATAACATCCATTAAAATAAGGTTTACATCTTTATTTTTTTCAAGCATCTCAATAGCTGCTTTTCCATTCGCGGCTACGATAACTTCAAGCCTAAAATTTTTTAACACTTTAGATATCGCGTAAATATTTCGCATATCATCATCAACTAATAATACTTTCTTGTTGGCAAAGGAGAGGTTACTTCCAGTTCCAGCTGTGGGTTCTGGTTTGGGTGATGTCGTTGGCATGGAAGATACAACCGAAGCAGAATTTTCTTTATCGGAGCTAGTTACCGTCTCTTGTTTATCAAACTGAGTAATGGTAGTCGTTGTTGAAGTTAGCATATCAATATTATCAGGAATAATAAGCGTAAAAGTACTGCCTTTATTTTCTTCGCTTACCAGATGAATTTTACCGTGTAATAACTTGGCAAACTGTGTTGAAATCGACAAGCCAAGTCCCGTCCCACCATATTTACGACTCGTTGTGCCATCTGCTTGCTGGAATGCTTCAAAAACCATTTGTTGCTTGTCTTTAGGGATTCCAATGCCCGTATCTGTCACACTAAAGGCAATATAAGTTTTTCCTTTGTCCAGGTCGCTTATTAAATCTGAAGTAGGGCGGTGGATATGTAGCTCAACATAACCCTGTGCAGTAAACTTAATTGAGTTAGATAGTAAATTGCGAATCACTTGTGACACACGTTGATCATCAGTAAAAATAATGCTGGGTAGTCCGGCATCCAATTCAGTTTTTAACCCAATATTTTTTTCCTTTGTTACGTGATCAAAGTTTCTATGTGTTGCCTCTGTGAAATTAGTAAGTGGTACATCACCTAGGTGAACTTCAAGTTTACCCGCCTCTACTTTAGCTAAATCTAAAATATCATTAATGAGCGTTAATAAATCATAGCCACTACGCGTCATAATTTTAGCAGATTCAATTTGTTCTTCAGTGAGGTTTTTGTCAGTATTTTCAGCGAATAGCTTAGCTAGAATAATCAAGCTATTTAGTGGGGTTCGTAATTCATGCGACATATTGGCAAGAAACTCAGATTTATATTTGCTTGCTTGAGCAAGCTGCTCAGCTTTTTGCTGCAGCTCGAGAGAGGCATTTTTAAGCGCAAGGTTAGCTTTTTCAATCCGTTCTTTTTGTTCAGTTAATTCTAGTGTTTTTTCTTCAAGTTTGGCATTGATGGCACGTTGTGTTTCATCTTTTGCTTTCAAATTTTCGGTATAGCGCTCTAGTTCTTCATTTGTCGTTTTTAATTCTTCTTGTTGGGTTTGTAATTTTTCAGCTAATAATTTTTGCTCTTGCAATAATTGCTCTGTTATTTTTTGTTGTGAAGCGGCTTCCATGTGGCTGGCAAGCATGGGCATTAGATTATTTAGATAATGTTGAATTAGAGGTGTAATAGGGTGATTCCATGCAATTTCGATCGCTCCCACCAACGATTTTTCGTACAAAATTGGTAAACTATAGACTTCGTGAGCGGGTTCTTCAAACGTGCCGCTGACAATAGCTAACTCGGTATTACTTTTCAATAGAATGGGCTTTCTTTCTAATGCGGTTTGCCCAATAAGTCCTTCCCCTAATTTAAAATGATTGCTCAATGCAGCACGTTCAGTGAAAGCAAAAGAACCCAGTAAATTTAATACGTTGTTTTTTTCATCAAAATTAAATATCGCCCCACAACCCGCATTAGTATAACGGCATATTTCGCTAATGGCTTTGTTAGCAAGTGTATGCAAATCGCGTGTCTCACCCACCACATTAGCAAAACTCGTTAATCCATCTTTCAGCCAATTCTGCTCATCAGTGCTGATTTTATTTTGTCGTAGCATTTGTGTCATGTGTTGTAGCGCCGTGCCTAAGGTATCAATAGAAGAGCGTGGCGTAATTTCCCAGCTATAATCACCTTGCGATATGGCATTGGCTTGAGTAACGATTTCATTAAAATTATCTAACATCTTATTCGCAGTGATGGCGAGTTTATCATGTTCACTTTTAATTTCTACGCGTTGACTATAATCACCCTCAGCCATTTTTTCCGTAACGCCAGAAAGATTACGCAGGGTTTCAACGACGTTATTTAATGATTGACTTAATTCATCAAATTCAAATATACCAATAATAGCGAAATTTTGGTTTAAATCCCCGGTTGCCAATTGTTTAGTCGCTTCAACTAACTTATAGATAGGTTGCGTGATCGAACGAGTTAACATTAATCCCATTAATATTGACAAAATTAATCCGATGACAATTGAGCCGGTGATTAATGCAAAAGTAAAAATCACACGCGCATGAATTTGTTGCAAACTGCCTAAAAGCTCAAATTGATGTTGTCGTACGTAAGCATTGGCGCTTACTTGTATTGCTTGCACGAGTGGCATTATTGCATTGTCATACTTTACCAACGCGCGAACATCAGATGGGGATAACGATTTAATCAGATCATCTTGTTTTGCTTTTAAACTATGTAACATTTCAACTATTTGCTGCACCTGTGATTTATCAGCAATATCACTAGAGGTGGCAACTAAACTTTGTAATTGAGAGATTGAATTAGGAATATCTTTATTCCAGAGATTTTGAGTATCTGTAAGGGCTGTTGTATCACCCGTACCTAGCCAGTGATGTTGGTGTAAAATATTTTGATTGACTGCTTCTTTTAATATTAAAGCCGATTGTAGGATGGGAAGTTCTTCTGCAATAAGTTCTTTAGCTGCAATATTAATTTGATTAATTTGCCATAAAGTGACCCCCATAGCCCCAAGCAATACGCCGGCTATGGTGATAAACCCCCAGCTGATCTGTGAGCCTAGACTGTGTTGTTTTTTTCGCAAACTCATCATCATCGATATTCCTTATACGAAGCGAGCTCAGCAGGTCTTTTGTTTAAAATAAGCACCGAGTGTAATTTAAATACAGCCCGACCCTCAAAATTCTCTTTCTTTATCTTTGATTATAATCGTTATTTAAAAATTATTTTATTATTTCTTAGTAGAATCGGTTATAATGGCCATGGTAACCTTTTAATAGTAATAGCATTTAAGGAGTAATTGGCTATGATGTGTAAAACGGATTCAGGCAAAAAATGTTGCAAAATGGGCGCTTTGGTTTTTGTAATTATTGCCGTATTGATGGGTATTTTGGCTTGTGCATTACCAGCAGACCAAGTCGGACATTTATTGATTGTTGCTAAATTCTTTGATGTGATGTTGCCTATTTTAGGCGCAGGTGCATTGATCAAGTATTTGTTTAGTCATCATCATTGCTGTTCAAAAGAAGGCAACGAAGCAGGTAGCTGCAGTACTAGATAGTAATATCTGTATGGGCGAATCATTATTCGCCCCTACGGCGCCAACTTCTCTAAAACCCAAGCATCTTCACACAGACTGTACAAAACTCTATCATGCAAACGGCCATTGCGGCCTTGAAAGAACTCCATCGCAGTAGGATAAATGCAAAACCCGCCCCAGCTATTCGGACAGGCGATATCTTTCCCTTGAAAACGAAGTGTAACTTCGTCAAGCTTTGAGACTAAACTACCTTCAATAATGGTACTGCTTTGTTGACAAGCATATACTGCCAACTGACTTTCTCGGCTGCGGCTAGCAAAATAAGCAGCAGAGCGAGTAGGGGATACTTTTTTAGCATAACCTTGGATACGCACTTGGCGCGTAAGCTCGGGCCAATAAAAAGTTAGGGCTGCTAGGGGATTATCAATAAGCTGTTTGCCCTTAGGGCTGTCATAATGAGTGTAAAAAACAAAACCGGATTCATCGACTTCTTTTAATAATACAATGCGTGCATCGGGTTGCATCTTATCATCGACAGTTGCTAATACCATGGATTGCGGTTCTTTATTCCCGGCAGCAATAGCTTCGTGAAACCATTTGACAAACTGTTGTAGCGGATCGGGATTTACTTCGTTTAACGATAAAGTTAACTCACCATATTCACGGCGTAGTTGCTGACAGTCGAGCAAAATCATTCACCCTCTCCAAATTTATCGGCAATTAACTCTTCTAATGCTTGCATAGCATTGGCTTCATCATCACCATTGATTATAAGCTCTAATTCAGTACCCTTGCTAGCAGCAAGCATCATGATACCCATAATACTTTTACCATTAACAATTTTCGTGCCGCGTTTAACTTCAATATGACTGCTAAAATGGCTAGCAACACTGACGAATTTAGCGGATGCACGAGCATGCAAACCAAGTTTATTTATAATAGTGACAGAACGAGATAACATGCAGTAATCCCCTAATTTTTATGGCAATCCATGACGCCATTACGACCGCCTTCTATGGCTTTTTCCGCCAATTGAACCAAATCAAGTTGCGGATAATTTAATACTTTAATTAACATCGGTAAATTCAGGCCAGAAACCACTTTAATATGGCCAAACTGTTCTAGATTTTGTGCTAAATTACACGGTGTTGAACCGAACATGTCCGTTAATAATAATACGCCATCGCCACTATCCGCACGCTGAATGAACTGACCTAACTTTGGCAGTAATATATCAGGATCATTTTGATAGGATACTGCAACGGGCGTGACAGGTAGAGGCAATTTTCCATAAGTGCGTTCAGCAATATGCAACATAGCGTTGCCAATATCTTCATGCGTAATCAAAATAATACTTACACTCATTTTAAATCCTGATGTCTAATTTGTACGTTTTCGCGAGTTTTTTTGAAATGTTGAAACAGTTGTTCAGCTAAATAAACGGAACGATGTTGGCCGCCAGTGCAACCAATTGCTACAGTTAAATAAATTCGATTATTAGATTCGAATTCAGGAATCCAGGTTTCTAAAAGTTGGATGATTGAATCTAACATTTTTTGTGTTTCAGGATTTTCCATTAAAAATTTTTGTACGGGAGCATCAAGACCGGTGAGTGGTCTCAGCTCAACTTCCCAATAAGGATTTGGCAAACAACGAACATCAAATACAAAATCAGAATCAAAAGGTACACCGTGTTTGTAGCCAAAAGATTGAAATAATAACGACAGATGCTTACCTTTACGATTAATACGTGGTGTCAGTGTTTCACGTAATTGGTGAATAGTGTAATGCGTAGTATCTAAATATAAATCGGCTAAATCAGCTATAGGTTCTAATAATTGTTTTTCTTTTTGAATAGCTTCAGCCAGAGATACATTAGCGCTGCTGAGTGGATGTTTGCGGCGAGTTTCGCTATAGCGTTTAATGAGGGTGCTATCTTCCGCATCGAGATAAATAATTTCAGTGGTGATACCCGTTTTTTTAAATTCTTCAATAATAACGTGGAACTGGTTGAGATCTGTTGGCAGGTTCCGTGCATCGATACCCACAGCAATTTTATTATAACTTTCTTTAATATGTTCTACCAATTTTAGCAGTAGGCATACAGGTAAATTATCGATGCAGTAATAACCTAAATCCTCCAGCAAACCTAGCGAAATACTTTTACCAGAGCCGGAGCGACCACTGACAATAATAATTTTCATGTTACGTCATCACCATGTAAAGTTTGATGTTGCCGTGAAATAAACTCCTGGCTGGCGTCATAACCATTGTGTTTTAACACTTGGTTGCGAACGGCAGTTTCAATTAACACTGCAAGATTACGGCCGGGCGCAACGGGAATGGTCACCTCCGGAATAGCCACGCCTAGTATATCATCGGTGCGATACATACCATGTAATCGGTCAATTAATTTTAACTCATCTACACTGAAAGCCACAACATTGACAATCAATTGTAAGCGTTTGCTATCTTTTATGGCATTATCACCAAACATGACTCGGATATTTAGAATCCCTAACCCACGAACTTCTAGAAAATCCTGCAAAATGGGAGGGCACGAGCCTATGACGGTATCGGGTGCAACCAATTTAAAATCAACCGCATCATCGGCAACTAAACGGTGTCCGCGGTTGATAAGGCCTAAGGCCAGCTCACTTTTACCAATGGCGCTGGCACCGCGCAATAACACGCCAAAACCAGAGACATCCATAAATACACCATGAAGAGTCAGGCTATCTTGTTCATTCATGCTTGAGATTCGCTATAAACTTGTATAAAGATCGCACATCTCGTGCTTGGCGGATAGAGTCCAGGTTGCTTGCCTGGCTGAAATTTTCAGCGATAGTAGCCAGCAGAGTTAAATGTGCATCGATAGACTCAGCCGGAACTAGCAGCGTCAGAATAATATCCACCGGTTCATTATCCACTCCATTGTAGTCAATACCAGCCTCCAACTGCAATAGGATAATCATAGGCTGTTTAAGATTAGGCAGGCGGCAATGGGGAATCCCCACGCCATGACCAATACCTGTGCTACCCAGCTTCTCACGGGCTTGGAGGCTTTCCATGATGGAGGTCGTGAGGGTAGGGTTACCTAGCTCACGAGCAGCGATTTCACTAGCGATTTCAAGTGCTCTTTTTTTACTGGCCGCTTTGAGCTGTATACGGATGTTTTCAGGCGATAAAAAGTCAATTAATTGCATAAGTTGAGAAACGTATTGTTTTTATACGGATCCTATTCAATTCGGGGCTCCATTATGGCACTGAGTCGAGAGAGAAGCAAATGGGGAGAAGAAGTAATGTCTACCTTACCGAAACCACCTCAAATTGACAATTTGCTTTTTTCCCATCAAAAGCTAATCCAACGGTGAAGACGGTGTTTATATAATCATGTTGTTTAATAGTAGTAATATAATGATTCAGCTGAATTTGTTTCAATGCGGTTTTTGCCACGTTTTCCAACGTTTCATTTTTATAAACGTGTTTAAATTCTAAAATAAAAGCTTGGTGTTTGTTTTTATCTTTAGGAATTAACAGCAAATCAGGTCGACCATAACCGCTTTCTCGGTTGGATTCTATGTAATAGCTTTCAATTAAAGAGGAGGTGAGTGCCAACATAAAACCATGGTAAAATGCTTCGGGTTGGTTACCATAATCATGAACACTAGCAACTGTTTGTAAAAATTCGCTTAAGTCAGTTTCAAATTTCTCAACATTACCTTCGAGTAAATTATTCAACAAATGTGTGAGCCGTCTTTGATTTGAAGGCGATTGAATCCAAGATAAAAAATAATCTTCATATAATGCGAGAATTTCTTGATTGGGAATGGCAAGCTGACACAGGAATAGGGTTCTTACGGGGGTGATTGATTCAACTTTCAAATGCCCGGTATAAAGTAGTAAACTCCACAGACTGACTTCATCGTTTCTAATGTCTTCGTAACGAATGGTTTCACTGATATAGGCTTCAATCGATTTACCTTCCAACAATTGTTGGAATTTTGTTTTGATTTCAATATTGGCTTCTTCAAAAATTTGTCGCAGCATAGAGTCATCAGCGGTGTTTACCCAGTAAGGTCGTAGCTCGCCGTTATTTTTTAGTGCACTGATGATAGACCATGGATTATAAAGCGTGAGTCCGCCGATTTTATAACCATTGTACCAAGCTTTTACTGGCGCTTCATCTTTCAGCAAACCTTGTTTGGTAAATAAAATATCGAGCTCTTCATTAGTAAAGCCAAAATGTTGCTTGTACTTATCGTTTAATACCGTGTAGACCTGAAGATTGTTTAATCCCGATAACATGCTGTCTTTAGAAATACGTAAAATCCCTGTGAGCACACCTTTTTTTAATGCAGAATTACTTTTGAGTGCGGCACTAAACATATTTTTCATGAAGCCCGTCATTTCATCCAAGTAGCGATTATAGGCAGCGTTTAAGGGGGTATCATATTCATCGATGAGGATGTAGGCGGGTTGACCGTAGTGACGGTGAAGTAGTTCACTTAGTTTTTTGAGACTTTCTTCAAGCTCTTGAGTAGAGGGATCATCTTGACGAAATTTACTAAATATCGCTTTATCTGCTTCATCTAATTTGTCTGACGTTTCCAGTTCTCGATGTTGAGCATAAAGGCCCTGGATTAACAGTTTCATTTTACTGATAGCACCAGCGAAATCACGCTCCTTAATATCCTTGAAACTGACAAAAATAACCGGATATTTTCCTTGGTACTCTTTAATAAAGCGCCCACCATCCTCCTTCGCAATGACATACGAGTCAAACATTCCTTGCGTTTTTTGCCCAAACACTTCGTCGGCAAGAAAATGATGCAGCATAGACATATTTAGGGTTTTGCCCCAACGGCGAGGGCGAGTGATGAGAATAGCCTCTGACCCATCTTCAATAATTTCTTTAATAAACAATGTCTTATCAGCAAACAGGTAGTTATTTTCTGGGTTAACCAGCTTGCTGAAATTATCAACACCGATAGGTAATTGCTGCGGCATAAGAAAAGCTCTCTCTACTCAAGATAATGGCACAAAGGATTTTTTAATTATAACGCATTTTTTTCGTGATTTCTTCTTCTTGATGGGACAATTTTCCAAACAGGAGGTTCAAGAGTTTGTCACGCCAGCCTTCGCTGGCATGACAATATTCGTTTTTTGTTTCCGGCAAAGCCCTAGTAACGCCCTGCAAAACAGGTTAATGTTATAGCAAGGTAATTGACTCAAGGAGTGACCATGATTGCTAAACTAACCACCGCCGCTCTGGCTTTATTTTCTTGTTCGTTGGCCTTAGCCGATGGGCCTGCGCCCGTTATCCCGATTGGGCAATACCCCAGTTTAAATATTGTGCATTACCAGGCCAGTGTTGAGCAGTGGGTGACGACCCAAACCGCATTGGTGACGATGGGTGTGGATGCGAGTTTAAATCAATCGGGGATGGATAACATCCAATCGCAAGTGAATGCGAGCTTGAAAAAATTGGCGGATAATGTGAATTGGCAAATGACAACTTATGAACGTAATCAGGATGCTTCTGGGTTAGAGAAATTACATATTGAAGAGCAGGCGCGTTTGACGTCAAATCAACTTACTAATATTCGTACTAGCACGGATAAATTGAGTCAGCCGGGTGTTAAATATTCGATTATTGATATTCAATTCACACCGAGCTTGGCAGAAATGCAAGCGGTGAACGATAGCTTGCGGGCGCAGTTATACGATAAAATTAAGCAGGAAGTGAATCTGTTAAATAAAACTTATGATCAGAAGTTTTATGTGAATGATGTCGAGTTTTATAGTGGCGATATCCAGCCACTGCAGTCGAATAATACTAATGGTTATAAAACCATGGCCTTAGCCGCTGCACCGGCACCGCAACCCGCAGCAACGATGAGTCAGCGCTTAGTGATGAGTGCAGATGTGACGCTTGCATCGACGATTGCTGCGAAGTAAGAAACTGCCATGCAATTCGACTACACGCATTACGATGCCATTGGATTAGCAGAACTAGTTAAAACAAAGCAAGTGACATCGCTTGAAGTATTGGAAGCGAGTATTCACCAAATCGAATTAATCAATCCCAAACTGAATGCAGTCAATTTAAAGCTGTATGATGTGGCTTACGCACAAGTCGAGCAATTAAATTTGAATGCACCTTTCGCAGGCGTGCCGATTTTAATAAAAGACTTGTTGGCTGATTATAAAGGCTTTCCAACCAGTTACGGTAGTCAATGGTTAAAACACATTCCTGCATTGCAAGACAGTGATTTAGTCGCGCGTTATAAACAAGCGGGTTTTATTATCGTCGGTAAAACCAATGTACCGGAGTTCGGTTTAGGTGCGGTGACAGAACCTACTGCATTTGGTGCTACACACAACCCCTGGCTCAAGGGCTATACACCCGGTGGATCCAGCGGCGGTAGTGCAGCGGCGGTAGCGGCAGGCATGGTGCCATTGGCGCACGGTAATGATGGTGGTGGTTCGATTCGTATTCCAGCCTCTTGTTGCGGCTTATTTGGCTTAAAACCCACCCGCGGTTGCACACCAACGGGAACATCTCCCGTTAATCGTGATTGGCAAGGTTTGATTGTCGAGCATGTATTAACGCGAACGGTGAGGGACAGTGCGGCATTGCTAGATCTATCGTGCATGACTCCGCAACTACCCTCCTATCATCGAGTAATCGAAACACCCCCCAAACGATTGCGTATTGGATATATCTCAAAACCTATATTGGGTCATGCAGAAACACATGCAGATTGTGTTGCTGCATTGAATCATACCATTGCTCAGTGTCTTGCGTTAGGGCATTCAGCCAAAGAAATACAATTTCCTTATCAAGCGGAGACGATGCAACGTGCATGGGGAGTGATTAGTTCAACCGAAGTTAACACCACGTTGAAATTATTTGCTGCACAAATAGGGCATAAACCCAAACATGGCGAGCTGGAATTAGTCACTCAAATTATTGCTCAGCTGGGTCAACATCACACTGCTGCAGAATTTACCCAAGCGCTTGCGGTAATGAAACAATCACAGCAACAAATCGAAGCGTTGTTTAGTGATGTCGATATTATTTTAACACCAGTATTGGCACGACCACCAGTTGAAGAAGGTTTCTTCCAACCTAAACCCTATGAAAAAGTCATATTAGATTTTTTAACGTATATGCCAGTGAGTTTCGTACTGAACCAACTACAAAAAGAAATGGCGAAGAAAGTATTTAGCTATGTGGCTTTTACTCCGATATGTAATTTAAGCGGACATCCGGCTATGTCGGTGCCGTTGTATTGGAATGCACAAGGATTACCGATAGGTTCGCATTTTATCGGGCGTTGGAACGATGAAGCTACATTGCTGCAATTGGCGGCGGAGTTAGAAGATGCGTTTCCGTGGGGGGAGAAGTATAAGTTATTGAGGTGAGAGAAACCTGGATTCCGCTTCGCTTCATCCAGGCTACATTTTATTGTTTCAAATAAAAAACTTATTCTGCAGTAACATCGTCCGCAGTATTATTAGCCACGCCGTTAGCAGAGCTAGTACGGCCCAGTAATTTTTCTTTAATACGCGCAGCACGTCCGCTCAATGCACGTAAGTAGTATAATTTAGCGCGGCGTACATCACCACGACGTTTTACTACAATGCTTTCGATCAATGGGCTGTAAGTTGGAAATACGCGTTCTACACCTTCGCCATGGGAAATTTTACGGACGGTAAAAGCGGAGTTAAAACCACGGTTACGTTTAGCAAGGACAACGCCTTCGAAAGCTTGCACACGCTCGCGATCGCCTTCCTTAACTTTGATGTTAACAATGACAGTATCGCCAGGGGCAAATTCTGGGACACTTTTCTGCATCTGTTCAGTTTCAATTTGGTGAATAATGTTGCTCATGTTTTACTCCGATTTTCCTATAAACTCATCTAACAATTGCTGCTGCTCAGCAGTAAGCTGCAACTTTTCCAATAACTCTGGGCGACGCTGCCACGTTCTTGTCAGTGACTGCTGCATACGCCAACGGGCGATTTCAGCATGATTTCCACTTAACAACACGGGCGGCACTGCCTGACCATTAAATACTTCAGGACGTGTATAGTGAGGGCAATCCAGCAATCCGGCAGCGAAGGAATCTTCTGCTGCAGAATCAGCGTGCCCCAACACGCCGGGAATTAATCGGCTAATGGTATCAATCACCACTAATGCCGCAAATTCACCACCACTTAACACATAATCACCTATCGACCATTCTTCATCGATATAGTCAGTGACAATTCGTTCATCGATACCTTCATAACGTCCACACACCAGAATAACGCTAGCTTGCTCCTGCGCTGTCCGCGCCACCGCTTGCGTAAACGGTTTGCCTTGTGGGCTGAGGTACACGACTTTCGTGTTTGGTCTCATGGCTTGTTTAGCTGCTGTAATCGCAGCAGCTAAAGGTTCAGCCAACATCACCATGCCCGGGCCGCCACCATAAGGGCGATCATCAACATGATGATGTTTATCTATACTGTAGTCGCGTGGATTGAACTGGGTAACGGTTAATAATTCCCGTTCCAGCGCGCGCCCAACGACGCCATAATTTAAGACATCAAAGATGTCTGGAAATAATGTGACGATGCCAAATTGCATCGCATTAAAACTCCGGATCCCAGTCAACGATGATTTGCTGCAAAGTAGGGTCAATTTTCATGACATAATGATCGCGTACTAATGGAATTAGGTGTTCTTTGGCACCTTTTACCACTAAAATGTCATTGCTACCTGTTCGTAACAGGCTATCTACTTTACCTAAATCCACACCGTTGCTGGTAAGCACTTGCATGCCTATCAAATCACACCAAAAATATTCATCTTTGGCTAGCTTGGGTAATTGTGAACGATGAATCGCCAATTCCGTGCCCGTTAACAAGCGGGCAGATTCTGGCGTATCATATCCCTCAATATGCGCAACAATGCTATTAGCATGTAGTCGCATATCCGTAATCGGCAGCGTGACCCATTGCTCACCTTGCTTATAAAATAAGGGTGAGTAATCCAGCAAGTTATCGATTGGGTCGGTAAAAGAATTGACTTTCAACCAGCCCTGAATGCCATAGGTTTTACCTAACTGTCCAATGGCAATATAACTTACTTTGTCAGTCTGCACTGCACCAGTCACTTAATTAAGCCGCTTTCTCTTCTTGAGCTGTTTTCTTAAATTCAGCTATCAGGCTCTTCACGCGATCGCTAGCCTGAGCGCCTTTACCAACCCATTCGTTGATCTTGTTCAGATCCAGCTTCAAGCGGGTTTCGCCGCCAGTAGCAACCGGGTTGAAATAGCCCAATGTTTCAAGGTTACGGCCATCACGGGCACAACGCTTGTCAGCCGCAACTACATGATAAAATGGACGTTTTTTAGCGCCACCTCGGGTCAAACGAATAACTACCATAATGTAATTCTATCCTCTAATAACTAATCTAGAGCAGGGTATGAACACCTCTGCCATCATGAGACCGCGTATTCTACGCAAAAAAGCATCAAATTAGAAGCCCTTTTTGCAAATAATTTGAGGGCCTGTTAACTCTGCCTACATCGGCGGTAACAACCCCGGTGGCATTTTGCCCTTCATCTGACGCAGCATATTACTCATACCGCCTTTAGTGAACTTCTTCATGGTATGTTGGATTTGAGTAAATTCTTTTAATAAGCGGTTTACCTCTTGGATACTGGTGCCCGAGCCAGCGGCAATCCGGCGTTTCTGGGAGTTTTTGATAAAATCAGGATGGCGGCGTTCTTTACGCGTCATAGAGTGAATAATGGCTTTTTTCTTTTTAAAAACACTTTCATCAATTTTATTTTTCAGATTCGCAGGTAGCGAGCCCATACCAGGCAATTTATCCATTAATTTGCCAATACCGCCCATATTTTCCATTTGGTCGAGTTGATCCAAGAAGTCTTCAAGATCAAAGCCTTTGCCTTTTTTGATTTTTTTAGCCAGTTTTTCGGCTTTGTCGCGATCTACGTGTTTTTCAGCTTCTTCCACTAAAGACACGATATCACCCATATCAAGAATACGTGAAGCAATACGTTCTGGATGAAAGACTGATAAGGCCTGGGTTTTTTCGCCTACACCAATAAATTTAATCGGTTTGCCGGTAATTGCTCGAATCGATAAAGCAGCACCACCACGCGCATCACCATCGGCTTTTGTTAAAATCACGCCAGTAAGAGGCAATGCATCCCCGAAGGCTTTTGCGGTGTTAGCCGCATCTTGTCCTGTCATGCTATCGACAACAAATAAGGTTTCGATAGGATTAACTGCAGCGTGTAACGCTTTAATTTCTGTCATCATGTCTTCGTCGACATGCAAACGACCTGCCGTATCGATAATAACGACGTCAATAAATTTCAATTTGGCAGCTTTAATGGCTTCTATAGCAATATCAACCGGTTTTTGATGGGTATGGCTCGGGTAAAAATGAGCTTCAATACTGGTGGCTAGGGTTTCAAGCTGTTTGATAGCCGCTGGGCGATAGACGTCGGTGCTAACTAGCATCACGGATTTTTTCATTTGTTCTTGTAACCAACGCGCTAATTTTGCCGTGCTGGTGGTTTTACCCGAGCCTTGTAAACCGGCCATCAAAATAACGGCGGGAGGGGTAGTATTTAATTGTAATTCTTGGTTTTCCGCGCTCATCATCGCGACCAGTTCATCATTGACGATTTTAATCAATGCTTGACCAGGGGTTAGGCTTTTTAAGACATCTTGGCCGAGAGCTTGTTCTTTGACTTTATCAATAAACTCACGTGCGACAGGAAGCGCAACATCGGCTTCTAATAACGCAGTCCGAACTTCACGCAATGTTTCTTGCATATTTTCAGGTGTTAACCGGCCAATACCGCGCAAGTTGCGAATAGTTGTATTGAGGCGTTCAGTCAGGTTTTGAAACATAAGAAGACTCCATTGACCTAATAAAATTGACATGGCAGCACGTAGCCTGGATGGAGCGAAGCGGAATCCGGGTTTTCTATTCAAGAACCCCGGATTCCGCTTCGCTCCATCCAGGCTACGTATCTCGATATAACTCGGCAGTATATTCCGAACAAGCATCCGCAGCAATAGATTTCCGTAGGCCGAAATTTTCGATATAATGGTAAATCTATTAACTTTTCAGATCAGCATCAAAATATGCATGACGTCAATATCTTATTAACCATCCTGCTCTACGCCATTGCCAATTTTGCGCTGTGGAGCACTGTCCGCCGTGCTTTTACTCCAGCTTGGTTGTGGCGAGTGCCGGCCTGTGCGGCCTTGTTATTACACGGCTTTTTATTGTATCAGTGGATTGATCATGGTCATCTGCAAGATTTAGCATGGTCCAATATCTTGTCTATGACAGCATGGTTATCTGGAATTTTGATCGTGTTAATTAGCACGGTCCGGCCAGTACAAAACCTGACATTGTTGATTTTCCCCTTAGCTATTATCACGATGGTGATACGGCATTATTGGCTTATTTCTGAGTGGTTTGACACTCAAGCGAATGTAGGTCTATTGATACATGTGCTGTTATCGATTTTGGCATTAAGCGTTTGGTGGATAGCGCTGATTCAAGCCTTATTGCTGACGTTACAAAATTATTTGCTGCGTCGTCAGATTAATCTGCATTGGCTCAGCTTTTTACCGGCAGTGGAAAGCATGGAAAGTTTGTTTTTCCAATTTATCATAGTCGGCTTTATTTTGCTTACGGTCACACTAATTTCCGCATTTTTATTAGCAGGGCAAACCACGGGCACCTATTTTACTGTAAAAGCAGTATTGAGCGGATTAGCCTGGGTTTTGTATGCTATTTTGTTGGTGGGTCGTTACGGGTATAATTGGCGTGGAACCCAGGTGATTCAAGGCGCGGTGCTGGGGTTTGCTTTATTAATTATTGCGTATACTATTAGCGCAGCGATGTTATTCTTTTAGGAGACCAGTTTGAGTCAGTTTGACATAATTATGTTAGTGATAGTTTTAGTGCTATTAATCCTCATGTCCGCATTTTTTTCATCTTCTGAAACTGGCATGATGTCAGTTAATCGTTACCGTATTCGACACTTGGCCCGAACCGGGGATAAAACAGCCTTACGCATTTCACGCTTATTGGAACGCCCAGATCGTTTATTGGGTGTGATTCTGACGGGCAATACCTTCGCTAATATTTTAGCTTCTTCAGTTGCTACGGTGATTGCCGTACATTTTTGGGGTGATATTGGTGTTTTGCTGGCAACGATCGCTTTAACTTTTGTGGTTTTGATTTTTGGTGAAGTCGCGCCCAAAACACTAGCCGCATTATATTCGCAAGCCGTTTCATCGGTAGTGTCATTACCGTTAGTGTGGTTGTTGAAAGTACTTTATCCGGTGGTGTGGTTAGTTAACACCATTGCCAATGGGCTATTAAGTTTATTTAATGTCAATGTTGAACGAGCTCATGTGGATCGTTTGAGCGCGGATGAATTACGTTCAGTGGTGATAGAATCGAGTGGACGCATTTCACCACAACATCAGGAAATGTTATTACGTATTTTGGAAACAGAGAAAGTTACCGTGGATGATATTATGATTCCACGTAATGAAATCGAAGGTATCGATTTGGCTGATAACATAGAAGATATTATTGAAGCATTGACCAAGAGCGATCATCCTAAGTTGCCTTTATATCAAGATGATATTGATAACGTTGTTGGAATATTGCATGTACGCGAAGCACTGAAATTACTTGGTCAAAATCAGTTGAGCAAAGAAACATTAAAAAGCGTCGCGCGTGAGGCGTATTTTGTGCCTGAAGGTACACCTTTACACGTGCAGTTATTACATTTCCGTACTGAGCAACGTCGAAGCGCATTAGTGGTCGATGAATATGGTGATATTCAAGGTTTATTGACACTGGAAGATGTGCTGGAAGAAATTGTCGGAGAATTTCGCGCTGATGCACCATCCGTAAGTAAAGATGTGGATGCACAACCGGATGGCAGCTTTATCATCGATGGCACAGTTAATATTCGTGAATTAAATCGATTAATGGGATGGCATTTGCCTGTAGATGGGCCTAAGACATTGAGTGGGTTGGTCATCGAATATCTGGAAGTGATTCCACAAGAGCACACTTGTTTGCGATTGGCCGGTTATCCATTAGAAGTTTTAAAAGCTCAAAATAATTTGGTGAAGTCTGTTTGCATTTATCCCAAGTTATTTAAGGAGCCAATAGCGAAGCCTAATTTGTAGACATATAGCCTGGATGAAGCGAAGCGGAATCCGGGTTTTCGATTCAAGAATCCCGGATTCCGCTTCGCTTCATCCAGGCTACAAGATCAACCCAGCGACGACATTTCTGCCCTCAGCTAAGAGCAAGTTATAAGTGCGGCAGGCAGCGCCAGTATCCATGACTTCCAAACCAAATCCTTGCTGAGTTACCCACTGTAACAATTCTCGCGCAGGGAAGGTGAGTGTTTGGCCAGTGCCTAATAAAATCACCTCAGGAGCGAGATTGAGCAAACGTTGTAGATCGGCTTGAGTGAGTTCAGAAATGCTAGTAGGGCCCCAATCAGCCTCAATAGCTTGAGGCGAAATGATTAAGCTGTGTGAGTAAAGCACATCTTGAATTTTGATTATACCGGCTTCGTAGGATTGAATCGGTGGACTGGAGTAATTTTCTTGAATAAATTGCATAAGACGATCATACTCTCTTGTATTATCTTCTAGACATAGTAACCTATGGTAAACCAAAAGGGAAAGAGCATTTAAGATGGGATTGATGAGTAAAAGGATATTTTCTTGCTTATTGTTGTGTGCAATAGGGTTGCAAGCACAAGCAAAGCCCTTGACCCCGGACCAAACCGCACAATTAGTAAACAAAACTATTAGGCCGGTATTACAACGTAATCACGTACCTGGGGCGGCGGTCGTATTGTATAACCATGGAGTGCCGCAATCTTTTTATTTTGGTACCGCCACCAAAAATCCCAAAAATCATGTGAATGCCAATACCGTATTTGAAATCGCTTCTGTCACCAAAGTATTTACCAGTGTTTTGCTTGCCTATGAATTTAATCAAGGTCTGGTTCGGCTTAACGATCCAGTTGTGAAGCATTTACGAAATGCACCTAGATCTAATCCCGTGTTAAATCAGATTACTTTACAAGGTTTGGCAACGCATGTTTTGGGTTTAGGACAAATGCCACCTAGTACCGTTAAGAATCGCACGCAATTATTGCAAAGTTTGCGTACCTGGCATCCACCATACAAGATAAATACCTGGTGGAGATATTCTAATGTGGGTTTTGGCATACTAGGATACGTTTTAGAAGATGTCAGTCATAAAAGTTATTTAGCACTTCTCAAACAAGCGTTGCTGACGCCATTACAAATGAATAACACCGGTTTAGCTGGCTCAATGTGTTTTACCTGTGCGCAAGGGTATAGCTGGAATGGACGGGCAGTGAATACCACTCGAGCATTGCTAACAATACCTGCAGCGGGTTCTATTCGGTCGTCGGGCCGTGATATGCAAAAATTTCTTGCTGCAGCGTTGAACTTACCAGGTACTCCACCCGCCATTGCCGCCGCCTTTCGCGTTACACAAATGCCATTTTATCGCACCGCCTATGGTTCACAAGGTTTGGGTTGGGAAATTCATAACCTCAATAAAATTAGCATGGATGGGTATGTGCATGAATCCGCACGCACTCTCACATTGCACTCAGGCGCAGCCTATCCTGTACCCTATCCCGCGCCCTTACCAGGGAAGGTGTTATATGATAAAACGGGAAGCGTTGCTGGCTTTCGTGCGTATATCGCCGTTGTTCCTGCCACACAAACGGGCATTGTTATTATGGTGAACTCGGCAATGCCACGCACACAAGTCGTGTTAGCCGCACGAAAGGTGTTGATGGAGTTAATTAAGGCTTAATATCAACAAGACTTTGAGATGGACTTTTTTATTCATTTCTTGTAACATACAGCCGGTTTAACTATAAATAAATATCAGGTTGGCAATGACAAGGCATAGCAAAGAAGCCATTACTGCGCTCCTCACCGACAAAGCGCTTCCCAAAAATATATTTTCCCACCAAGGTATTACATTTGGTGATGATATCGCATTACATGCCCGATGGGCCTTTGAGCATATTTATCAATATCCTTATGCCAAAACTGGCGTTACTCGGGTTGCTGCTCTCGCGCGGCCGTATCATGGAATTCAACATGTGACTCGGACAGCGATTTATATCCCTATATTAATAAATCTTTATCGAGGATTTGGAAATGTTGAAGCAGAGCGATTAACAGAAACAGACGTTAAATTGTTACAAATTGCTATGCTTTTTCATGATGCAGGCAGAGAGAAAGAAGGTAAAGATGAGTGGGATTGCGATAGCGCACTGCTCTGCTATTATTATTTGACAGAAGTATTAGATGTTGATATTGAAATAGCAATTAAAATTGCGGAAGCTATTGCAAACAAAGAACCAGCAGCAGATCGTTCACATGAACCTCCAACAAACAATCCAAGTTATTGTTATTATAAATTAAAACTTTTGTCAGGAAATATGCCGGTATGGGTTATTTCAGATCAGAATTACAATAGAAATATTTATCAAAAAATTATTCATGACGCAGATTGTCTTGATATTATTCGTGTTCGATACGCATTTGATGCGAGATATCTCGATTTCTATGAGGATTATGCAGATAATAACGCAGATGCATTTAGCATCATGGCAAAGTTAATTACAGAAGTACGTGCATTCACTGGAAATCAAGGCGATGTTGCTGGCAATTGGCAAGTGGAGCTAAAGCAGCAATATGAAAATGATGATGCCTATAAAAAAATGTTACATCTTTTAAATGATCGTCCTCTATTTGCATTATTAAAAAAGGGCTACAACGCCGGTGACTGTACATCAAAAGATATAAACTACCGAACGTTACTAACAATAGATTTGCTACCATCGACTTCGGATTTTGACTTTAATGCTCTTATGAATGCAGGTCAATTATTCGCGCGCGGTGTTGGAATACCTTCAGCATTAACCCATAACAAATACGGTGATACGTTTGCCGCATTAGAAGTTTATAAAATATTACGTAGACCAGATATTCCAACACGCAAGGGAAAAATGGGTACCGCAGGGAATAACCATCGTTCTGTTTCCATGTTAAGTCATGGCAGTTACGCTTTTGCATGTGTTGGATTTCTGATGACAAATCTAGATAATATTTATCATGTTTCACTGACAAATGCAGGTACTGGTCGAGGTAAAAAAGATCTTATTAGAAGTTATCCAGCACTAACAGAAGAAACAAAAATAAAAGAGTTAAAAATACTACATAGAAAAACCATGATGGGGGGCACCACAGTAGGCTCCCCCAAATTCACCAATCAAAATGAAATTATAGCAACTTTTTCAGATGTGACAGCTGTTTACTATACTAACGACTTGGCACGTCATAATACACATATTTATAATAGTTATGTGCTACCTAGCGCATCCTCACCCTTAGCTCAAGCAATTTATTTACGAGATGAGTATAAAGCAACAACGGGTATAGGATTACCCATAGTCTATTATTCGGGAGTTAATAATACTATTGTAACAGTACAGATTTCTAATGATGACATAGTAGAGATGTGGAGAAATTTATGCTTAGACTACTTTAAAAATCTAATTAGGATCCAACCACGAAATATAATAAGCGTATTTCGTACGAGAGAGGAAATAAAATTACGCGCAGTATATCCAGTGGATTGCCTTGGAAGAATTATTTACGATAAACGTACTGTCTATTCTGTGGCGTCGGTTGACAAGCACTATCGGGAAGAGCTTAAGCTGAAGGTAAACAAAGCTATCTCAGAACAAATGGAGTTGTGGCAAAAAAGATATATGGATGAATTAATTCCTGATATAGACGCCATGACCACCAGATTTTGGCCTGTTTGTTTAGGAAATTTAAGAACAATTGAAAATAATTTTTTCCAAGGAAGTTTGTCAGCAAAAATTTTTGCACATATAAAAATTAATGTTATTGAAAGAATGAAAAACTTTAAAGGCGACTTGAAAAATAAAGATCCACAAACAATATTATGTATTTTACAATACGCATTATTTTTGTGTAGAATTTTCGCACTAGTTGATAGTGAAAGAAAAATTATTAATTTGTATCAAATCTACTACAAACAAAGAGAAGCTCTTTTAGAAGGATTTTCTGCAGAAAATATAGAAAAGACAATGCTGGAAATGAGAATTGAAATGGAAAATGATATGTACTTTGGATTTTTTGAAGTATATAAACATTTTTATAAAGGTTGTATAGAGTCCATGTTACAGTTATTTCTAGATCTGGAAATAACACAATATGAATCTGTTGACAGTTTAACAACTGCAGAAAAAAATAACATAGATATTTTTTTCAAACGCATACAAGAACTAAGCTTACTCCTGGATATTAATGAAAATTACAAGATTAAATTAGAAAATCAAATAGTAAATGCTGTGCGTTATAAATTAAAAACATGGGCTTTACAAAAATTCCCGCCAGAAATGGAGGAAAATTTGGGGAACCTTATGAGATGTTTATCGTGTCTATCTAAACTGAATTCAGACAGATACGAGATAATGGAGGTTTTTTTGAGTTTCTGCGATATGAATGGGATTAGTTTCAGTATAAGGACAGACTTAGATAATAACACCATATCTGTTAGTGACTTAGATGAAAGTGAATTATTGTTGAATAATGATAATAACTCTTTCTTGCAGGTTATTAATAGACTTAGTGGTTCTGCAGGTCAAAGTTTTGCGGATATTGAAAAATTTATCGAAGTTCTTGAGAAATTGGAAACCCTGTATGAAAATGAACAATTTCCTGATTTTATTCAAGCTATCGTTCAAAATAAATTGACTGATGTAATTAAATTCTGGATAACGGAGCATGTTGTTAAAGAAAGCATAGATTTTGAAGGAATCACAAATGAGCTGCAATATTTATTATATAACGGTTATTTTATGAAGTACATTTCGCAGGAGGTTTTACATGGTATTGTTTACACCACGTTACAATCGACCGTAAATAGAGTTACTGGAGAAAATGGTTTGAGTATGCTTACAACTTATTTGATGAGCATTGGTCAAATTAAATCGGCTAGTAAAAATCACTTAATCGCCGGAGGGAATAATAAGTTTTTCTCGTCAGGGATGGTTACAGTTTTTTTCAAAAAAAATAATGAGGCCTTCTCTGATCAAGTGCAGAGCGTTGCAGTTAATCCAATGTGCGGCGGTAACGTTTAAAGCCTACGAGCAGCATGATGATCATAAATAGCAAAATCGGCCAAATTTGTGGCCATATTTCGATAATACCATTTCCTTTTAATAGAACACCTCGGACAATCAGTAAAAAATGTGTTAATGGTAAGCATGAACCTAACCATTGTGCCCAAATTGGCATTCCATAAAAGGGGAACATAAAACCGGATAGCAAAATAGAAGGCAAAAAGAAAAAGAAAGTCATTTGCATTGCTTGTAATTGATTTTTAGCAATAGTAGAAAAAGTTAGGCCGACCGTTAGATTGGCGGCGATAAATGGTAGGGTGGCGAGTAGTAGCAACAATAAGTTTCCCTGCATCGGAACATTAAATAATAGCCCAGAAAAAATTAAAATTAATAATTCTTGAATATAGCCAATAATAATATAAGGTAGAATTTTTCCAACAATCACTTCTAATGGTTGAGCTGGTGTTGCCAGCAAACTTTCCATTGTACCGCGCTCGCGTTCACGAGTAATCGCTAGCGAAGTAATGAGAATCATCGTCATGGTTAATACCACACCCATGAGACCGGGCACAATATTAAATTGAGTGATATTTTCAGGGTTATATTTTGCATGAATTAGAATGTTATAAGGTGGAGGGTCAGGAATAAGATAATTTAAACCGCGTTGCAAATCGATATTTAGGGCTGAAGGAAATAAAGTTTGCAACGCTCCTACAGCATAAGCACTGGCTGAGGGGTCCGTAGCATCTAAGGTGACTAATAATGAAGGATATTCATTACGAATTAAATCATGACTGAAATTAGGTGGAATATTTACAGCAAACATAATTTTGGCTTCAGCAAGCAACTTATCAGCTTCTTGTTCATTACTATTATTGTCAATTATTTTAAAATAAGTGCTAGCATCAAGCGCACTGACAAAGGTTCGGGTAAAAGGGCTTTGGTCAGCATTGATCACCACCGTGGGCAAATGATGTGGGTTACTATTAATAGCGTAGCCAAATAAAATTAGTTGCATTAATGGAATAGCAACTAGCATAGCAAAGGTTAATTTATCACGCCGTAGTTGGATAAATTCTTTAAAAATAATTGCAAATAGACGAGGTAATGAAATAGATATTTTCATTGTACCTCCACAGGATGTTTGGTTTGCATGAGGTAAATAAAAACATCTTCCAAATTAGGATCAACTGCACGCCAATGATAAGGTGGTTTTTTCCATGGGGCAATAGTTTTTTCTAGCAACGATTTATTATGACTACTGACATGCAAAAGACTTCCAAAAAGAGTGACTTGTAATTCAGTTGTTTGCGCGCGTAATTTTTCAGCCAGTAGATACAAGTCAGGTCCACTGACTTCCCATGTCGCCAAATGGGTTTGAGCTATGATCTCATCGTTAGTTCCCGTTGCTAACAAACGACCATTAGAAATATAAGCCAATAAATGACAGCGTTCTGCTTCATCCATGTAATGTGTGGTCACTAAAGTAGTCATGCCATTAGAAACTAATTTATGAATTTCATCCCAAAATTCACGTCGAGCTTTAGGATCAACACCGGCGGTAGGCTCATCGAGTAGTAATAATTTGGGTTTATGTAAAATGGCAGCCGCTAAAGCTAACCGTTGTTTCCAACCCCCCGACAATTCCCCCGTTAACTGTGCTTGACGCCGATGATCAATACCCAATGAATCTAAACTTTCTTGTACGCGTTGTTTGCGATCGGGCATTTGATAAATCCGAGCGATAAAATCAAGATTTTCATACACGGATAAATCATCGTATAAACTAAATTGTTGTGTCATATATCCGACGTTGGATTTAATCAATTCAGATTGCGTTAAAATATTATAGCCAAGGCAGGTGCCACTGCCACTGGTTGGAGTAAGCAAACCACAAATCATCCGTAAGGTAGTGGTTTTGCCGCTGCCATTAGGGCCTAAAAAGCCATAGACGCACCCCTTAGGAACTTGTAGCGAAATATGATCGACAACACAAACATCATCAAAATTTTTAGTTAAGCCATGTATATCGATGACAAGTTCGCTATTCTTCATGGGGTTGTGTATCGTTTAGCTGGATATCGACCGGTTCGCCAGGATGTAAGGTAGCAGGTATTCCACCTTGAAATTCCGCTTCAATTCGATAAACCAATTTACTGCGGGCGCTACGACTGTAAATAATAGGCGGGGTATATTCAGCCTCAGGCGAAATGAAGCTGATAGCGGCAGAAGAAGATTCATCACAACTATCACAGGTGACTTGAATAGTTTGAGTTAATTTTAAATAACTCAGATCAGTTTCTGGTACGAAAAAAATAACTTTAACGTCTTTAGGCGCCATTATCGATAACACCGGATGGAACGAGGGAACTAACTCTCCCACACGATAATAAGTATCGTAAGTAATGCCTTCCACTGGTGCAATACCGGTTTTTTGGGACAATATCCATTGCAGTTGCTTAACATGCATCATCCCCGCTTCAGCATGTGCCATTGCTGCAGAAACTTGATGCTCGCGCGCAGGTAGTTTTGCCGTGACTAAATCAGCTTGTAGTCGAATAAGATGTGCTTTCATCGCATTATAATCTCGCACAGCCTGATCTAATTTTTCTACTGAAACTGCACCTGATTTGATTAATGTACTTTGTCGTTGAAACTCTTTTTTATAAAACGCCAGATCCGCAGTAATTTCATCGATTTGTTCTTGTATGGATTGAATTTCAGACGGGCGTTTACCTACCTCTAAATCAGCTAGCTGTTCTTTGGCTTGTTCATTTTCGGCGATAGCCTGATCTAACTCGGATAGCTCAGGTTGCTTATCAAGCTGAAAAATTATTTGATTGACTGTCACTGATTGACCGCGATCGGTATTCAGAGCGATCAGTTGACCAGAGTAGGGGCTAGAAAGGTAAGTTAGACGGGCTTCGATATAACCATAATAGGATGAGGTCGGATGCTTCTGGCATGAGGCCGTCCCAGCAATGAGCATTAATATAACAATTATTGCAAAAATAGCGATAAAAATATGCTTTTTGTTCATTTATTTATCCATAAACTAGAACTGAGAGGCAACCATGCCTTTTGCTCGGGTCGATATCTCATTGAATGGGATATTCACAGCAAAGTCAAGACATAGTCTCTATGCGAAAGGCTAGTATTTTAACCAGTTTTGATGATATTATGCGCCTTAAGAAAACGTCCAAATTCCAATAACAAACAGGGGAGTAAGATGACAGAAGTTTACCATTATACAAAAATAAGCAATCCTAAAAATCACTGCTTAGTATTTTCATACGACCGAAATGCACCAGAATCAACACAATGGATTGCCACCTGTTTTGCGGATAGGACATTATTGCAAGCTAATCAATATCAAGCAATTTATGAAAAATTGAGTCAATTTGGTGAGGTTATATGGCATGATAACCAAGCAGATATCATTATGACCTTCCAGCCTTTTCCTCTCCGTAAAAAGGAATTTAAAGAACAACTTGAATTAGCAAAAGAAAGGGAAGCCTATTTTAGGATGGAATGCACTCATCAAAATTTTCGATACGATATGAATGACTCATTACATTCTATCTTTTCTTCTTCATCATCACAGTTACCCCTATCACCGCAATTTCCTCCGCGCAGATCTACGTTGTTTGAGCCTGGGCCCCGTATACATAATTCAATTAGTAGTGAACATCAATCGACTGAGGAGTTTGATATGGCATTGGCATTAATGATGTCGATGGAGGAGCAAACCTCAGCAACAGGTAATGACGATTTAACCGCAGAAGAAAGATTCCAGATGGAATTATTCAACAAGCTAGAATCGGGAGAGTTTACTCAAGAACAAGTTGATCAGATACTGGAAGAGAGGGCTTGGCAACAAATGCAACCAACAAATTCTACAAACAGAAGCAATCGAGTTATAATACATAGTCATCCCGTTCTTCAGCGCTCAGCACCTTCACCGCTATCATTGGATGCTGGATTATCGCCATCACCAGAGCTTGAGTTAAAACCGCTGCACGGACGTGATGGTCGTACATCTCAGTTTTCTCAAGCGAGTGCATTGTCAGTCTTAGGCTTTCAGGGCTCAAGCCCGAGTTCAAGTAGCAACGACTCGTCATCAAGCTCAAGCTGGAGTAATAACTATCGTAGTTAATGTAGCCCGGATTCCGCTTCGCTTCATCCAGGCTACAATAAACGGTATTTAATTCTACTTCGTAATCTCGAGTGAATTCATAAAATTCTTCCATGGTGCCCAGGTCATGTCGATAATACCTTCGCGATTATTTTCTGTAATGGCATAGGGCGCTGTTGCCGCTTCCAAATCTGTGCCTTGAAACCAAAAAAGTAGAACATAATCTTTATAATCAACTAATAACATCGCGTGAGTGTAAGTTTGTTTTTCTGACATTCTATTAATAACAGGTTCTTTATGATAAAAAGTTTTATTAGGTTTTAATTTAACGCCGGGAGATGATTGAGTATAAACACGATAATAAGCAGGATAACCACGAAATTTAACATCTTTAGAATAAATCTTTTTAGCATTACCTCCATATATTTTATTTGCAACGTCGATATAGCTATCAAAGAGTTTATCTTTAGCTTCTGTTAAAGGGATTTCACCTTTTGGTGAGATACTAACGCGATAATAAGAAAAATCACGATCCGATTGCCCGAAGTGCACGCAGCTTTCCCATTCCACACGGCAATCCCCCATTCGTACAGTATTATAATCAATACCCTTATAATATTGCGGAATTTCCACACTAAATTTACCATAACCTTTTTTGCTAGTAATTTGATCTGAATAGGTATTCCCTTTGATAGTGCCAATAAGCTTGTTGTAACTGTATCCGTTAATGGCGTAGCACAGCATCAAGCAACTTAATAAACCAAGCAATAATTTTTTCATCTGCGTTTCCTATTTCTGGATTTTCCAAATCAATACGTCGTCCCGCGGCTTGTCCGCGGGATCCAGAACACATCGAGAAGTATGGATCCCGCGGAC
>CAZULF010000001.1:37730-55971 GCA_964621215.1 uncultured Legionellales bacterium
TGGCCCGGGTTAACCACAACCCACCCCCCTTTTGGTACCCCGCGGACAAGCCGCGGGACGACGGACTGGTATAGAGAGCGAATATAATCTATGTCTCCGCCATAATCCACAACATCCTAACACAAGGGATGCAAATTTGACGCTCAGGTATATTTTCCGTACAATTTCTGTACCTTTCTCTTCATCAACAAGGAAACTCCATGTTTAAAAATAAAATCGTTATGATTACTGGTGCCTCAAGCGGTATTGGAGCAGCTAGTGCCCAGCAATTTGCAGCACAAGGTGCAAAGTTAATCTTAATTGCTCGACGCGCCGAACGTTTGGAAACGTTATCTGCTAGCTTGCAACAGCAATATAATGTTTCGATTTTGCCGATGATCATCGATATTACTGATCATAATGCTGTTAAACATGCTATTGAAAATTTACCACAAGAGTGGCAAGCGATCGATTTATTATTGAATAGCGCCGGACTCGCAGCAGGTTTCGATAAGTTATATCAATCCGACATACAAGATTGGGAAGCGATGATCGATACCAATGTGAAAGGATTACTTTACATGACTCGTTATGTTGTACCGGGCATGGTTGCACGTAACCAAGGACATATTATTAATATTGGATCGATCGCCGGTCATCAAACTTATGCAAATGGCAGCGTTTATTGCGGCAGTAAAGCGGCGGTGCGTAGTATCAGCCAAGGTTTGAAATTAGATCTCACGGGCACTGCTGTGCGCGTCACCAGCATCGATCCCGGCATGGTGAATACGGAATTTAGTTTGGTGCGATTTAAAGGTGATAACGAGCGTGCAGACAATGTGTATAAAGGCATGACACCACTTACACCAGACGATATCGCCGACACGATCCTGTTCTGCGCAACTCGTCCAGCACATGTGAATATTGCTGAAGTTATTTTATTTCCTACGGATCAATCCTCAGCAACGATAGTACATCGTCGATAGACAAAGCGGTTCTAGTTGAGGGGCTATCTACAAAAAAGCCATAACTAGCGTATAATTTAGATTTTATGGCAATAGCGGGGTTCTAACAATGATGCGGCAGAATATTCCAAGACATAGAAGAGATGTAAGGTTTTTTTCTCCTACTGGTACGATGCTTGAACAGCAACAACCTCAAAGTCCTCCAAGAAGAGCTCCTTTAGAAAGAACTCACCGTTTTCAGGCTCCAGCAGAAAACCATTCCGCATTTAAAAAATAAGCCATTACTATAGTGGCTTACGAGTTCATGCTTCTATATTAGGTTGGCACGTCAAACAAAATACGGTGCTGCGTTGACCTAAACGTGATTCTTGCAAAACTGTTCCGCATTGTGTACATGGCTCGCCGGCACGACCATAAACTAATAAGGTTTGTTGAAAATAACCGGGCTTTCCATCTACCGATATAAAATCTCGTAGTGTAGTGCCTCCAGCTTTAATCGCAGCTTGAAGTACTTTTTTAATATTTTTTACTAAATGTTGGCATTCATTTTTAGTGAGACTTTTAGCAGGCCGATGTGGATGAATGCCAGATAAAAACAATGCTTCATTGGCATAAATATTGCCGACACCAACTACGGTATGACTATCCATAATCGCTAATTTGATAGCTTGTGAACGTTTTATCAGTATTGTATGTAAATAATTCGCATTAAAGTTTGCTTCCAATGGCTCAGGCCCAAGTTGAATCAGCAGGGAATGTTGCATAGGATCTGCATCCGTCCACAGCAATGAACCAAAGCGACGGCTATCATTAAATCGTATGCAGGTACCATTATCCAAGATAATATCAACATGATCATGTTTTTGAATCGGCGTTTCTATCGGTACGATACGTATGCGTCCACTCATGCCTAAATGTAATAATAATGTTGCTGAGGAGCTCAGCGTAAATAATAAATACTTTCCACGACGTGTAATGGCAGTAATTTTCTGATGTTGTAAATGATGTTTTAATTTAGCAGGAATTGGCCAACGTAAATTGGGATTACGCACAATCACATTGCTAATGGTGTGATGTAAAATATGTGGTATTAAACCTTGTCGGCATGTTTCAACTTCGGGCAGTTCAGGCATTCGAGTTCCTTTTGCCTAATAGCCTAATTACTTCTTCATCTTCAATCTGCTCGAAACGTCGATACCATTGCCCCACACCAAAAAATACTTCAGGTGAGGCTAAGCAAACGAGGTCATCCACTAACGGAGAAAGTTCCTGTAGGCTCTCTTGGCTAGCAACCGGCGTAGCTAACACTACTTTTTTAGGGTTTAAATTTTTTAATGCTTGGATTGCAGCTTTACAAGTAGCGCCGGTGGCAATGCCATCATCAATTAAAATAACAGTTTTATTATTTAAGCTGGGTAAGGCTTTACCTTGACGGTAAGTTTGCAAACGTCGATTAATTTCTTTCTTTTCTTTATTCAGAACAAACTGTATTTCTTGATCGGTTATACCGTATTGAGAAACGACATCTTGGTTAAGAATAAACGTATCGTTTTCAGCAATTGCACCCATAGCAAACTCTTCATTACCCGGCAAACCTAACTTACGCACTAAAAAAACGGTCATAGGCGCATGCAGTGTATTGGCAACCTCATAAGCAATAGGCACACCACCGCGGGGTAATGCTAACACGATAATATCTTTATCATTTTTATACTTTGCTGTAAGCCTAGCAGCTAACTGCTGCCCCGCATCAACTCGATCGTTAAAGTATTTCATAAAAGTTTTTTTAGGAAGATGAGCCTGGGCCTCTAGTCGAAGTACTTGAGCTTGAAGTTGCACTTAAATCAGTACTTGCTGTTCTCGACAAACTGCTTCTGCGTGGCAATCCTTGTGAGGAAGCTTGCGGTGCTGAAGAAGAGGATGATGATGAGCTAAATGCCCCCAAATTCCCCAACGCTGCTGCACTTGATTGGCTGCTAGCTCTTTTTCTACCAGTCGAAGTTTCATGCGCCCCAACAGAGCTTGAAGCTGTTCGAGGCCTTAGTAAACGGGTATTAGTTTCGAGTAGCTTATTATGTGTGCTTCGGATAGTAGTAATATCATACTCAACACGAGGGAGTGGTCGGTTTTCGATAAAACATTGTGCCGCAGCTATAATCCAAGGACCACTGTTATACTCCTCGTCCTGACAACGTTCTTCCATAGAATAAGGTTCTACATCAATACCATGATTTTGATAGAAACTTCGAACGGCTTCTTTAACTCGTTCGTCGTTATTGTGCCCTAATGGACTAAAGTAATAAACAGTTGGTGTGCTACGGTCATCTTGCGATCGTCTGATATAGAGTATAGCCCACTGTAGTTCTCCTAAATCAATAGGAATTAATGCCTTGAGGGGAGTAGTGCCGTCTAAGATCTGTGGCTGTATTTTAATTAATTCAGAATGTAGGTTAGGAGGAGTAAAGGAAATTGCTGAGCAATATAAAACAGCTTGATTTGCACAATAATGTTGCATTAATTGATCAATGTTATCTTTACTGTATGAAGTACGATCTTGCATAGGCGTTTCAGGTGGTGTTGGTAGCTCTAAATAGGGCACTATGTTTATAGCTGCACGAAGATCACCATAAAGTGCTAGTAACTGATTAAATTCGGGATTGGCTATAGTTAAGGTATGTTTGTGTTCTATAGATAAATTTTGGAAAAAGCGGCCAATAATTTTTTTGTAAGCAGCTAAAGCATCAATTTTTTTGTTTCTCGCTTCTCTTGTTATAGAAATACTTTTTCCTGGATTTACGGTATGTCGATGAGAATAATTAATATCACAAACAGGTCTTCCCGACGATTGTGCATCAAGACCAATTGAAACAAAATCAATAACACCTTCTACTTTGTGAGCTTGAAAGTTAGGAATAACAAGCTGCTCTTTTTCCAGAGTATCAAATAAATGATCTGTTTCTCTATAAATTTGATTAATCCATGTGGCATAAGCTTGTTCAACTTTGGAACCACGTACTCTAATTTTTTGAGGGAATGCGCCTAAACATTTAGGATGAGTGGTTATTCTTCCGATGGGGTCCAATCGAGCATCATGTTCATGTAAATCGTGATTCCATTCAGGAATCTTTTCTTTCAATGATTGAATTGCTTGTAAGGAAAAAAAATCAGCTGAAAATGGAATTAGAAAATAATCTGAGCCAATGATTATAGCTGAATTAAGTGCACTAAAACTGGGACTGCAATCAATTAATATAACATCTATATCCTGTATTCTACCAATTTGACGTAATAAGTTAGTAATATATCCGGGGATATTTTTATATAAAGCGACACGAGCTAGTCCCAGACTAATAGGAGCGTCCAATCCAGATATTTTAATATGTCCAGGTATGAGGAAAAGATTCTCGTAATTATGAACTTGCGCTAATTCAACTTGTGCTGCGATGCTAAAATCTCTTGGCTGCTGTTCGTGAAGTATATTACCATATACTTCACGCATAGTTTTTAACCTAGGTGGAGTGTTAGTTGCTGCTTGCTCAGCTTCAGCATAAAATGCTGTGGAGTTTTCTGCATTTACAAATTGTTCTGCAAAAATTAGTCCTGTGAGGTTGCATTGGGGGTCGGCATCAACCATAAGTACCCGCAGGCCCATTTTAGAAAGTACGTAAGCAATATTATAAGTTGCAGTGGTTTTACCTATGCCGCCTTTAAAATTGTAAATAGGAATTAAAATAGGTTCTTTCATTGGTTTACATCCATATAGTTTGTGGGTAGAGAACTGTCTGATGTCAAAGTAGGGGAATCTATAAAAACAAAGATTCTTGGCACATACTTTAACAACTTTGCATTCATTTTGTCAACCGATATTAAAAATCAACAGCAGCTATCTAAATATAAACCTATTCATCTCTCTATCATGGTGCACGGCTTCTTCCTGCACACTATTTACCATCGACTCTATTGCTGTAGAAGCTTCATCTCTATGGAGAATACGATCTCCTTCACGGTCCCAATATTGTACACCAAATGCAAGCATGTGCTGAATACAAGACGATCTTGCCCTGTGCTTTTGGCTTGACAGTGTTGACAAAAACTGTACAATTTGATTTTTTGTGTAGAGTAAGTTGAGAAGCAATGTGGGAAAGAACTCGTTTAGTAAGCATCTTAGTTATCAGTTTAATCGCCATGTTATTATTAGGTATGACGGAGATACAAGCTCAGCAAATCTCACCCTATGATCCTAAAATATATCAACAAAATATTCAGCAACTCTATCAAACTGTCGCCGATAGCCATAGTCACTCTTTTTACCAACGTCTTTTAGCAGATAGTAGTTATTTTTTAGGACGTCCTTATAGTCTTTATGCTAACGGTGAGGGTCCGACTGCACAATTTGATCAAGGGCCTTTGTATCGAACCGATAAATTTGATTGTGTTACGTATGTTAATACGGTAATTGCTTTAGCAAGCTCGAATAATGTTGAACAATTTACACAAAACATACAACAGCTTAATTATGTGGATGGCAAAGTTAGTTTCGTTAATCGCAACCATTTTACTAGTGTTGATTATAATATTAATAATCAAAAAAAGGGATTTTTTACCGATATTACGTCAACTATTGTTGATAAAAAAGGAAAGCCGCTTTATAAAACACAACAAATTACCATCAACAAAGCAATCTGGTTTCAACAACTTTCACCGGAGCGTCTCCGCCTTTCAATCGTATTATCGCCAAAAGAAGAAGCACAGCGGTTAGAGGCATTACGTGCGGAAGGACAAGATAGTAAACCACGACATGAAAAAATCACCTACATTCCTCTGTCAGCCCTATTTAATGATTCTGATGAGGCAAACATTGTAGCGTTCAACCAAATCCCAGCCGGTGCTCTTCTTGAAATTGTCCGTCCAATTCAAATAACATCTCATCACCAGTCGGATGATAAAAATATAATATCTCCAATCGGCAGCGGCGCAGACATGACGCATATGGGTTTCGTTATCCCTAGTTCCAAGGGTCCCATTTTTCGTGAAGCATCGTCGGTTTTTAATAAAGTTACGGATGTACCCCTCATCGCTTATCTGCGAGGATATTTACATGATCCAACAGTATTAGGAATTCATCTTGAAAAAATCAATGTTCCGAAGGATATCGCTCCATAGAAAATTATGAGTCGAAAAAAATGTTGACCATTGTATGTCGTCGCTTTAATATCGGTTAAAGTAAAGTAGTAAAACGCTATCTTCGCTTATATATGTATCACAGACTAGCTAGGAGATAATCGAATGAAAACAACCACATTAATAAGAAACTTAACTGCTATTTTGAGTTTAATTATTACCGGCACAGCTGCTGCAGGTGATTTTATTTGTCACGCTCATGAAGGAACCTCTACGTGTGCTTATTATGCATTACAAGACAAAAACTCTTATTTTGCACCGAATACCAGCGTTGTCTCAACTGAGCGAGGCTTTATTGTTCCATTAAATGCTGGTTGGGAACCGTATGTACCTGCATCATCCACTGCAACGCAAATACCACACTAAGATAACTTCACGAGTCTATGGAGAAAGAAAACATGTGGGAATCTGAAGTTAGAGACTATGAAGTAGATTTTCAGGGTATAGTAAACAATGCCGTGTATTTTAATTATTTAGACCATGCTCGTTATGTACTTTTCTTACAAAAAGGGATTAATTTGAAAGAATTTTCTGCGGCAGGTCGACATTTAGTTTTAACCGAATGTACGATCAGATATAAAGCGTCTTTAACGCTGGGTGATATATTCACTGTTGAAACAATATTAGAAAAAATGAGTCCTGTGAAATATAAATGTCATCAAACAATATCGCGAAAGCAGGATGGAAAAGCATGTATCATTTCAGAAAGCTATCTTTGCATGGTGAAAGATGGAAAACCTATACGCGATGAAAGCCTATTAATGGTAATATCGTCACCCCAGTAGATAATGTATGTGAGGACACTCATTTGCTGAATCGAGGTGAGTCATATACAAATCACTTGACTTTTGAATCTCGTACGATATTCTATCTGCTATATCAATAATAGCATAAGGTGCAGTTATGAATAGAGTTCATTTTTATATATTTCAAGAAAATATAATAAAATCAATAAATTACAAACAAGACAACCATCTGGCTTCATTATTCAGTCATTCGATATCAGCGGGTTTTCCTTCGCCAGCCGATGACTATTTAGAAAAACGTTTAGATTTAAATAAGCATTTAGTGAAAAATCCGGCGGCTACGTTTTTTGTACGTGTTGCGGGTGATTCAATGATAGGTGCGGGTATTCATGATGAAGATTTGCTTGTCGTTGATAGAAGTTTGCGCGCTACCCATGGCAAAATTGTTATTGCCATTATTAATAATGAATTTACCGTAAAACGCTTAATAAAAAAATCAGGCAAAGTTTATTTAGTGCCAGAAAATTCAAATTATAAATCGATCGAGCTAAAAGAAGATATCGAAACAATTATTTGGGGCGTTGTTACAACCGTATTACACGATGTGAGATAAAATGTTTGCATTAGTCGATTGTAATAATTTTTATGCCTCATGTGAACGAGTGTTCAACCCTAAACTAAGGCAAAAACCCCTAATTATATTATCTAATAACGATGGCTGTGTAATTGCACGCTCAAATGAGGCAAAAAAATTGGGTATTCCCATGGGGGCACCATTATTTAAATGCCAGCATATCGTAAAAAAGCATAAAATTATCGTGTTATCATCAAACTATACATTATATGGTGACATGTCAGATCGCGTTATGTATATACTAAAATATTACTTTCCTGATATTGAAATTTATTCGATTGATGAGGCATTTTTAAGATTAGATAATATGGCATTGAATGATAATGTGGAAAATTTTCTGCAAAACATACGTAATATTATTCTGCGATGGACAGGAATTCCAGTTTCAATTGGTGTGGCACAAACAAAAACATTAGCAAAGGTTGCGAATCACTATGCAAAAAAACACATAGATAATGGGGTGTTTTATTTAAGTAAGTCTACAGAGAATAAGGTTCTGGCTAACTTAGATATAACTGATATTTGGGGAGTAGGGCATAGACTGGGACGTCGTTTACAAGCGATGGGATATATCACCGCATTAGATTTAAAAATGGCGAATGCCAAAATAATACGTTCGCAATTCAGTGTTAATCTTGAGCGCACAATCAGAGAATTAAATGGAATTGCTTGTTTTGATTTGGAAAGCATAGTGCCGAAACAAAGCATCATGTCATCGCGATCTTTTGGCAAGAAAGTCACAGAGTTTAATGAAGTATCGGCAGCATTAGCACATTATGCTGCAATAGCCTGTGAAAAAATGCGTGCTCAAAACTCACTAACAGATCGAATAACGGTATTCGTACGGACAAGTCCACATGCGGAACCTGCTTCAAAACGATATGAAAACTGTATCTCATTAGGTCTTGATGCGCCTACAGCAGATACGGGGCAGATTATACAATTAGCAATACAGGGTTTATCTAAAATATTTAAAGTTGGATATGAATATCAAAAAACAGGTATTTTTTTACAAAATTTAACACCTGATGCCGAACAACACTATTCGCTATTTGAAATAGCTACAATAAATCGAACACAATTAATGCATACACTTGATTTTATCAACGAAAAAATGGGCGCGAGCACAGTATTTTACGCGGTTGAAGGTATTCAAAAAAATTGGAAATTAAAAGCGAATAAACGTACACCACGATATACTACTAACTGGGATGAACTTTTGACGGTGGGCGGCTAAGCTGATACGATAGTTTTAGATCATAATAGATGATCCCATATTAATTAGGAGACAATTTTCATGACGAAACAGTACAAAGAAATTACACAAGATATTTCTGCTTCATTAGCAAAACTGCGTAAAGAAATTCCGGATGTGATGAATGGTTTTAGTGCATTATCGCAAGCGGCAACCAAAGAGGGTGTGCTTGATAAAAAAACCAAAGAGTTAATCGCTCTTGCATTGGGAGTAGCTGCACGCTGTGATGGTTGTATTGGTTTTCATTCGCAAACTTTAGTGAAGTTGGGTGCATCACGAGAAGAGTTATTAGAGATGTTGGGTATGGCGATTTATATGGGTGGTGGACCATCTTTAATGTATGCCGCGGAAGCGCTGACAGCGTTTGAACAATTCAGTAATCAATAAGGCATTATTATGCAAAGTGTGGAAGATCAGAAAAACAATAAACATCCTCATTGCGCGGATCATTTAGCGAGAGAGTTATTGCTCATCAATATCGCTGGGTATAGGGCTTACAATAGCCGTATTGGTTATTGCTATATGTCCGGTAGGTTATTTAATATATTCTTACATGGAATAGTTTTAGAGTGTGCACATTTGAAGTGGACATTTTTAGACATGCTTGGTACTATTTAGTACAGTTTATAAGGTTAACCCAGGTATGAGGAACAAACATGCGCAACTATTCTATCATAACAATTCTTCTCAGCTTATGTATTCTTGGGCTACCCATGACCTCACAAGCTACGCCAGCAAAGAAAACTATCCAATCTAATGCACCATTTAGCCCTTATGCAGATTTAACCATTAATGCGCATTGGGATGCAAACTACCAAGATATGGAACCGATGGATCTATTGGCTATCAGCCAAACAAGTCATATCACGAATTATCATTTGGCATTTATTACTGACGCGGGCAATTGCCAACCTGCATGGGGTGCTCAGTCGACGTACTCCACTCAAAGTGCATGGGGAAAACACCTTACCGATAATTTATTAAAAAATAATATTAAATTTACGATATCGTTTGGGGGAGCCACGGGAAATGACCTTTCTATGGGATGCACGACTTCACAATTGATCAATACCTACGAACAGATAATTACAACGTATCAGCCAGAAGGGTTGGATTTTGATATTGAAAATGGTACTGCCAATGTACCTAATGTAATGCTTGCACTACAAACCATACAAAAAGCACATCCTAAATTAAAGCTTAGTTTCACTTTGCCAGTATTACCTGAAGGTTTAACTTATCAGGGACAAGATATTGTTAAGCAAGCTCAAGCGAATGGGTTGGATTTTGCGGTGAATATTATGGCAATGGATTATGGTCCAGCTTATACAGGTAATATGGGTGAATATGCAATTACAGCGGCTACCAATTTATTTTTATTCTTACAACAACTGTATCCGCAGCAAACTGATGCAGCACTATGGCAAAAAGTGCAAGTAACACCGATGATTGGTGTCAATGATGTCAACATAGAACAATTTTTATTGACTGATGCAGATAAACTGGCTGCTTTTGCAAAACAACAACAATTAGGTTTATTGTCAATGTGGTCAGTCGCGCGCGATAACCCATGCGCAGATAAATGGGCCAGCCCGACCTGCAGCGGCAATAACTTACAAAGCCATCCTTACGAGTATGCCGAGCATTTTTTGCAACAGTGATGATGATTTTAGTCTGACCGGCGCACACATTTCATTGTGGCAAGCATTGAAAGCGTGCAGCTAACCATTTTCTTAGACAGGGATGTGTTATGAAAAATATTCTTATTGTAGGTGCGGGACCTGTAGGTTTAACATGCGCTCTCGAGTTAGCGAGACAGAAACAAAGCGTTAGTATTATCGAGCAAAAAAATGAGCGTGAACATATCAGCAAAGCCATAGGGATCAATGCTCGTAGTTTGCATTTACTTGAATCTGCAGATATTACACCGCGCTTATTGGCAGCGGGGTTGAAAATCCAGAGTATGCATATGTATTACGGTATGCAGCAACAAATAACGTTAGATTTAGCGTTGCTGCCAAAGCCTTATAATTTCATGCTCGCACTACCTCAAGATCAAACGGAAGCTATTCTCGAAGCGCGTTTGCAAGAGCTAGGTGCTACTGTACAACGCAACACAACATTAACCAGCTTAACGCAAGATGCTGAAGGTGTTACTGTCGAACTAGCACAAGCAGAGCAAAAACAAAATATTCATTATGATGCAGTTATTGGTGCAGATGGTGCGCACAGCACAGTACGTAAGATGATAGGCCAACATTTTGTAGGTAAAACGTATCCAGAACACTGGAGCTTAGCGGATGTTCGTATGGATTGGCCTTATGGCAACGCCGGGGGGCATGGTTTTACAGGTACAACAGGGCATGTCGGAGTCGTGATTCCAATGGGCGGCGATCGTTATCGATTAGTTGCTAATCATCCGGATCCTTTTAGTATTTTGCCGAAACCGTATACGATTCATGACATTATTTGGCAATCAAATTTTTCTATTGGCTGTCGCTTAGTGGGAAATTATCAACAAGGCCACGTATTTTTAGCTGGTGATGCGGCACACATTCATACTCCCGTTGGCGGACGCGGAATGAATTTAGGTATCGAAGATGCCTGCATTCTGGCACAATTGCTTGTTAACGATCAACAAGCTCAATACAACACGTTGCGCCGGCCCATCGGACGAAAGGTAGTGCGAATGACGGATATATTTTACCGTATTTTATCGCTGAAAAATCCTCTCGGAATTTGGTGCCGCAATCATATAGTATTTCCATTATTAAAAACCAAAACATTGCAGAAGAAGCAACTCAAAGAAATGGTGGGGAGTTAACCTGTGTTAGATTTTTTAAATAGGGTGCACATTCATCAGGGGGATGGTATTATTGTTTTTGCCATCGCTTGCCTCTAATTTCAGTTGGTGACAATTTGTCACCGACTTACTACCTTCTTTTTGAAATCGAAATTAAATTTGAAGCGGTTGGCTCGAAATAATTACGATGAGCAGCAGGGATTTAAAGCGATTTAATAGTTTCCAAAACTGCTGCGGCGTGGCCGGGTACTTTTACATTGCGCCATTCAGCTACGAGTTTTCCCTCTTTATCAATAAGAAAAGTGCTGCGTTGTATGCCCATTACTTTTTTACCGTACATATTTTTTTCTTTAATGACATCAAATAACTTACATAATGCTTCATCTTTATCACTGAGCAACGCAAAAGGAAAGGCATAATGGCATTTAAATTTCTCATGTGACGCTAATGAATCACGTGAAATACCGAAAATTTCAGTATGATGCTTACGAAACTCCGGGTATAGATCACGGAAATTTTCACCTTCTAGTGTACAACCTGGCGTGTTATCTTTGGGATAAAAATAGAGAACGATATACTTGCCTCGTAGTTCAGATAATGTCATTAACTTACCATTGGTTGCTTGCGCAGTAAAATCAGGTACCGTGTGATTTAGGCTAACAGTTGGCATGATTGATGAACTCCTGGGTTTGTCTAAATTTACTCATATGATGCAATATGTTAGAATCTTAGCTATTATCAAATAATTTGTAAAATACGGCGCGTTTAATTCATTAATAGCCAAGGAAAATGCATGAAAGGATTTAATCAGATGATGGGATTACCATTTAATATTTGTCGCTTCGGTGTATTAAGTTTTATAGTTTTTTTAATCAGCTTTATCTCATCACCAGCTTTGGCGGCTTTTTCAACTACATGGACAGGTGCAAGCGGCATAATTTGGTCGAATAGTGGTAATTGGTCACCCGCTACGGTACCGGGGACAAGCCCAAGTCCTTTTGATACGGCTATTTTTTCAGGAACTGCGGTTAATACTACAGCAGCAAACACGGGTACAATCACTCTAGATACCTTGCAATATAACGCAGGAGCAACCACGTATGTTATCAGTAATAGTGGCGCAGGTAATTTCACACTTGCGGGCACAGGTATTGTTAATAACTCCTCAAATACTCAGCAGATTGTAAACTCAGGCATCTTAACTTTTACGAATAGTGCGAGTGCAGGCTCAAATATCCAAATAACCAATAATTCTGGCACAATCAACTTTCAAGGTTCTAGCACGGGAACCAATGCCTCTATTCTTAACAACGGAACAGGGGTTATTGACATCTCTGGACTAACCGCATCAAGCACGAGCATTGGCGGTCTTGCAGGTACTGGCAGTGTTATTTTAGGCTCAAAAGAACTACAAATCGGCGCAATAAATGCCAGTGGCTTGATCTCAGGTACTATTTCTGGTGTAGGTGGTCAGCTTACCAAAACAGGGACCGGTACTTTAACGCTTTCTGGCACTAATACCTATACGGGTGTAACCACCATTTCTGGGGGAACACTACAAATAGGTAATGGTGGTACCACAGGCAGTGTCAGCGGCGATATTGTCGATAATGCAAGCCTGAGCTTTAGCCGCAGCGACAGTTTTACATACGGCGGTGATATTAGTGGGACAGGTACTATCGGCAAATTTGGTCTTGGAACATTAACCTTAACCGGTAATACCACCACTACCGGCTTAACCACAGTTTCTGTTGGGTCAGTACAAATAGGGAATGGTGGTACCACAGGTAGTATTAGTGGTAATATTTCTCTTGCGAGTGGTACAACGAGTCTTACGTTTAATCGTTCAGATGATACCAGCTACGGCGGAAACATTAGTGGTGGAGGTTCTATTACCAAGAACAACACTAACACCTTGACATTGACCGGTAGCACGACGACTTCGGGGACCACCACGATTTCTGGAGGGACATTACAAGTAGGTAATGGCGGTACCACGGGTAGTATTAGCGGCAATATTACGGATAATGCTAATCTAGCTTTCGATCGTTCTAATTCGCTGACGTATGCCGGAGTTATTAGTGGTACCGGTTCAGTCAATCAAATAGGTACGGGTACAACTATTTTAACAGGCGCGAATACGTATTCAGGCGGTACCACCATTTCTGCGGGGACACTACAAATAGGTAATGGTGTAACTGGCAATGTGAGTGGGGATATTGTTGATAATAGCAATTTGATATTCAATCGTTCTACTCTGCTGGTGTACGCAGGCATTATTAGTGGCAGTGGTACTGTTACCAAACAGGGAATTGGAACATTAACGCTAACGGGCGATAGTACCTATGCGGGTACAACCACGATTTCTGCCGGTTCTCTGCGGCTAGGTAATGGCGGCACGAGTGGGAGTATTACAGGCAATATTGTTGATAATGCCAATCTAACCTTCAATCGTTCAGATAATACCAGTTACGGCGGTGTTATTAGTGGTAACGGCACAGTCACAAAGCAGGGTGCTGGTACATTAACATTGACAGGTAATAAGACGGGTACGGGTGTTACGACGATTTCTGCAGGGACCTTACAAATAGGCAATGGCGGCACGAGCGGTAGTATTGCTGGAAATATAGTTGATAATGCCAATCTAGCGTTTAATCGTTCTGATACGCTGACCTATGGCGGTGTTATTAGCGGCACAGGGGCTCTCAACCAAGCAGGTAGTGGTACAACTATTTTAACCAATACGAATACGTATTCAGGCGGTACCACGATTTCTGCAGGAACATTACAAATAGGTAATGGTGGTGCCACAGGTAGTATTAGCGGCAATGTTCTTGATAATGGCAATCTAGCTTTCAATCGTTCGGATGCAGTGACGTATGCTGGAACGATTAGTGGTAGTGGCGCTATCACCCAACTGGGTGCTGGCACGTTGACATTAACGGCGGATAATACCAATACAGGTACAACAACTATTTCAGCGGGTACTCTCCAGTTAGGTGCTGGCGGCACGAGCGGTAGTATTGCTGGAAATATAGTTGATAATGCCAATCTAGCGTTTAATCGTTCTGATACGCTGACCTATGGCGGTGTTATTAGCGGCACAGGGGCTCTCAACCAAGCAGGTAGTGGTACAACTATTTTAACAGGCGCGAATACGTATTCGGGCGGTACCACGATATCTGCGGGGACATTACAAATAGGTAATGGTGGCTCAACCGGTAGCATTACAGGAAATATCGTTGATAATGGAAATCTGGTTTTTGATCTAGGTAATGCTTTCATCTATGACAGCGTTATTAGCGGTACGGGCACAGTAATGCAATCAGGGACCAACGATCTTGTGCTCAACGGTGTTAATACTTATACGGGCGATACTAGCATTAATTCGGGAAAACTAATGTTGGGAGATGCGACACATACTACGGCCTCAGTCGCCGGAGATGTTTTGATTAATCCGAATGGAACACTTTCGGGTTACGGTACCGTGGGAGGGGATGTTATTAATAATGGTACGTTGTCTCCTGGTGCCTCTATTGGTACGCTGACGATCAATGGCAATTATACGCAGTCGGCCACCGGGGATACTATTATAGAACTCAATGCAAATGGGACGTCTGATATTGTGAATATTCATGGTACAGCTTCATTGGATGGCACGATCTCAGTTAACGCGACGGAGGGTGGTTTTGCAAACTACTACACTTATACATTTTTAACAGCTGATGGTGGTGTAAGTGGGCAATATAGTAATGTCGATGAAGAAGGGATTTTTACTCAAAACTTTCTTGCAGGACAAGTCGTCTACCTACCTAATGCAGTTCAGTTTACTCTTGGTTTTAATCCGATAGCCTTTGCAGGAGCAGAGCAAACCCATAATCAACGCGCTGTGGGGAATTATCTGGTAGCTACTGGAGGTACGCAAGGTATCCAACAATTGATAGCTGGCCTTACTACCGATGAACAATTCCAGCATGCTTTAGATCAAATCTCAGGTGCGACCTACGCGAACCAAACCATGGAAGTGGGTTATATTGGCCGATGGTTTGAAAATACAATGGCTGATCGTTTTGATTCGTTTACGGATTGTGATAACGATTTAACTCGAAAACGCATGCATAAATCCAAAGATTATGAAAATTGCTCGGGTTATAAAACACCGTGGGTAGCTGCGGTGACTTCAAATGAAGCTTTAGCGCCAGGTGATGTGAGTAATTTAAAAACCAATCAAAATGCTATTGCTTTGGGTTTTGATGTGCCGGTTGGCGAGCAATTAAGGGCAGGTTTTGCGTTGGGTCACAGTCATTATCAGAGTAATGCAACGATTAATGAAGTAGCAGAAGTCGATGGGAATTTGAATCAAGCTGGACTTTATGGTCGTTATCAGCGTGGTTCTTGGTTACTTGGCGCTGCTGCAGATTTTGGTATTACGAGTGGGGTAGATGCAACCCGTCAAATTCAAGGTGCAACCGGACCAGTAGAAACCTTTGGTAAAGAGGAGGCCGTACTGTTCGCGGAACAAATTAAGCTAGGTTATGAGATGGGAATCGCTGATGTGGCGATCGTTCGCCCTTTTGTCGGTTTCATCAACCAAAATGTTATCAGTGATTCCTTTACAGAGGACGGAGATACTAGCTTTGCGCTTAATGTGAATCCAAACAGTTACCACAGCGCGCGAAGTCAGTTAGGTGCGGTATTTGCAACGACAATAATACCGATGTTCTATCCTTATACCAAGCTGTCATGGGAACACGAATTTGCCGATCAAAATGCTTCGTTTGATGCAAGTTTAATAGGATTACCCGGTAGTTTTAATATTATAGGAACAGAGGTGGGCCGCGAAATAGGTGTCATTGATGCTGGGTTAGCGTTTGTAACAGGCCAATGGTGGGATATTTCGATCGCTTATCAGGGGCAGTTCGCACAAAATTGGCAAGAGAATAGCGGTGTGCTAAAACTTAAAGTTCACTTGAGTTAGGTCGCAAACTTTTTAGTGTATTGAAGTCTGAAAAAACGAATGCTCTAGGCTCTTATTTTTTGTATAATTATATATCCAGGAAAAGGGAAAATTTATGAAAAAATTCGTTTGCACGAAGGGATTAGTGTCCTATATGCGTCGTTGTACGGTTTTAAATGGTACCATTTTTTTTACTCTCTTCATCTCTTTACCGGCGATGGCCGCTATTTCGCCTACATGGACGGGGGCTAGTAGTACTGTTTGGTCCACTAATGCTAATTGGTCGACACCAGCGACTGCTCCGGGGACGAGCCCATCACCCTTTGATACCGCTATTTTTGCAGGGACAGCTGTCCGTACTACAGCAGCAAATACCGGTACAATTACTCTAGATAGCCTGCAATTTAATGCCGGCGCGACCACCTACACTATCACTAACAGCGGAGCAGGGAATTTTACCCTGGCGGGGGCTGGCGTTGTTAATAATTCCTCAAATACTCAGCAGATTACAAACTCAAGTATCCTGACTTTTACGAACAGCGCAAATGCGGGTTCAAATACTACGATTACCAATAACACGGGTGGCACAATCAATTTTCAGGGAAATACCACCGCAGCCAATACAACTATTGTTAACAATGGAACGGGCGTTCTCAATATCTCTGGATTAACGGCTTCAAGTATTAATATTGGCAGTCTCGCTAGTGCTGGTAGCGTTAACTTAGGTTCCAAAGAGATGCAAGTGGGCGGATTAAATACCAGCACGACCATTTCGGGCATTGTTTCAGGGGTTGGTGGTCAGCTTACTAAAGTAGGAACGGGTACTCTAACGCTTTCTGGTAATAATACCTACACAGGTGTTACGACAGTTTCTGCAGGGACCTTACAAATAGGAGCCGGTGGCACAACGGGTAGTATTGACAGCACTAGTATAGTTGATAATGCCAATCTAATCTTCAATCGTTCAGATAATACCAGTTACGGCGGTGTTATTAGTGGAACCGGAACGGTTAATAAGCAAGGTGCTGGAACATTAACGCTGACGGGTGATAATACCTACACAGGTACTACTACCATAACGACGGGTTCTCTGCAATTAGGCAATGGCGGCACGAGTGGGAGTATTACAGGCAATATTGTTGATAATGCCAATCTAACCTTCAATCGTTCAGATAATACCAGTTACGGCGGTGTTATTAGTGGTAACGGCACAGTCACAAAGCAGGGTGCTGGTACATTAACATTGACAGGTAATAAGACGGGTACGGGTGTTACGACGATTTCTGCAGGGACCTTACAAATAGGCAATGGCGGCACGAGCGGTAGTATTGCTGGAAATATAGTTGATAATGCCAATCTAGCGTTTAATCGTTCTGATACGCTGACCTATGGCGGTGTTATTAGCGGCACAGGGGCTCTCAACCAAGCGGGTAGTGGTACCACTATTTTAACGGGAGCGAATACGTACGGGGGAGTTACGACGATTTCTGCAGGGACCTTACAAATAGGCAATGGCGGTACCACCGGTAGCATTAACGGCACTAGTATAGTTGATAATGCCAATCTAGCCTTCAATCGTTCCAATCTGTTGACGTATGGGGGCGTTATCAGCGGCACGGGAACGGTTAATCAATCGGGGAGTGGTACGACTAGTTTAACGGGAGCGAATACCTACACAGGTGTTACGACAGTTTCTGCAGGGACCTTACAAATAGGAGCCG
>CAZULF010000002.1:0-50725 GCA_964621215.1 uncultured Legionellales bacterium
TTCTGCTTTAGGTTATGACTTGCTGACGTTGATCCTAGATGACCCTTCCGATAAATTAAATCAAACTGAATATACGCAACCCGCTTTACTCGCTGCTAGCGTTGCTGTTTGGCGGCTATGGCAAGAAAAAACAGATATGATGCCTGTAATTATGGCGGGCCATAGTTTAGGTGAGTATAGTGCTTTGGTGTGTGCGAACAGTTTGGATTTTGCAGATGGATTACGATTGGTTGCAGAACGCGGTCGCTTAATGCAAGCTGCAGTTCCAGAAGGTGAAGGTGCAATGGCAGCAATCGTAGGATTGGATGATCAACAAGTGCAGGTTGTCTGTATGGAAGCAGCACAAGGGGATGTTTTGGCACCCGCGAATCTCAATGCGATCGGACAAGTTGTGATTTCTGGTAAACACGAAGCAGTTGAACGCGCGGTAACAATAAGTTTAGCCATGGGCGCCAAGCTCGCTAAACTTCTTCCAGTAAGCGTTCCGTCACACTGCGAGTTAATGCGTCCTGCTGCTGAAAAATTAGCAAAAAAATTAGAAGAAATAGATTTTCAGTCGCCAAAATATCGCATTTTACATAATGCTGACGTTGAATCACATGATGATCCTGATGCCATTCGACAAGTTTTAATGACGCAATTATATCGTCCAGTGCGCTGGGTTGAAACAATGCAACGTTGTGCGAATGCAGGCATAACCACCGTGCTAGAAATAGGCCCGGGTAAAGTATTAGCCGGTTTAAACCGACGTATCGACAATCGACTGCAAACGATTTCGATTTATGATAATGCCACATTAGAAACAGCTTTGAAGATTTAGTGAAACAAATGTCTCCCGCAAGTGGGAGTAGGGCTGAGGGAGAGGGTACATGACTAACTTACTAAATGAATCACTTACAGGTCGGGTTGCTTTAGTCACTGGCGCTACTCGTGGTATTGGTAAAGCGATTGCTCTGCAATTAGGAGCGCAAGGTGCGACAGTTATTGGCACCGCTACCAGTGATACTGGAGCTGAAACAATTAATCATTATCTCGCAGAAAATAACATTAAAGGCGGTGGTATCGTTTTGGATGTCACTGATGCCGCTGCTGTGGCGACGCAATTGGATCTTATCGAAGAAAAATACGGTGTAGTGCAAGTACTAGTGAATAATGCGGGTATTACGCGCGATAACTTGATGTTGCGCATGAAAGATGATGAATGGCATGATATTTTGGATACCAACCTTACGGCGGTATATCGATTATGTCGTTTGATACTGCGTAATATGTTGAAATCTAAATGGGGCCGTATTATTAATATTAGCTCTGTGTCGGGATTTATGGGTAACCCGGGCCAGGCAAATTATGCCGCAGCGAAAGCGGGTATGGTGGGTTTTAGCAAGTCATTGGCAGCAGAAATAGCCAGCCCGAGCCGTAACCTAACGGTTAACGTGGTTGCACCGGGGTTTATTGATACAGATATGACCCGCGCTATTCCTGAAGCACAGCAGCAGGAGTTAAACGAACGTATACCTATGGGACGAGTAGGGCATCCAGAAGAAATCGCGGCCGTGGTAGGTTTCTTAGCTTCCCCAGGCGCTTCTTACGTTACGGGAGCTACTATACATGTGAATGGCGGTATGTATATGCATTAAACGGACCGGCCTAGCGAATTGTTGGGAATAGGACAAAAAAGAAGGTAAAAAGAGCTCCAAAGAGGGATTTTAGTAGATAAATACAACAAAAAGCATAATTTATCTTGGCAAATCCAAAAAGCTTGATAAAATGGGCGCTTACATATTTGTAAGCTCAGTTAACTTAAAGAGGACTTCATTGCGATGAGTAGTATTGAACAACGTGTCAAAAAAATTGTTGTAGAACAGTTAGGCGTGAAAGAAGATGATGTACGCCCTGACGCTTCCTTTGTTGATGATCTGGGGGCAGACTCATTAGACACAGTTGAGTTGATCATGGCGTTGGAAGAAGAATTTGAGGTAGAAATCTCAGACGAAGACGCAGAAAAGATCGTTACCGTCCAAGATACTATTGATTATGTTAAGAAGGTTACTGAAGAGTAAAACCGAATTTTCATATTCGTAGCAGTTATATGCCTTCATCATATAAACTCACCGCTTCTCAAAAAAAGCGGTGAGTTTTAGTTATGGGGCATTTTTTTTCGTGGAGGACAAGAATCATGACTAAACGCAGAGTCGTAGTCACTGGCATGGGTATGCTATCGCCGGTTGGCCATGATGTTAAAAGTTCGTGGCAAGCTATTACTGCGGGTGAAAGCGGTGTACGTCTGATTCAAGCATTCGATGTTAGCAATTTCCCTGCACGTATTGCTGGAGAAATTGTCGATTTCGATCCTTCCCTTTATTTAGATGTAAAAGAACGCCGCAAATTAGATTTATTTGTGCAATACGGCGTGGTTGCGGCCTGCCAAGCATTAGAAGATTCTGGTTTGCAAGTTACAGAATCCAATGCACATCGTATCGGGGTGGCTATTGGTTCTGGGATTGGTGGGTTACCCTCGATCGAACGAACACACGATGCCTTAATTACGGGCGGCCCACGCAAAATGTCACCGTTTTTTATTCCTGGCGCTATTATCAATATGGCTTCTGGTTATGTTTCCATTTTAAAAGGGTTAAAAGGCCCTAATATTTCCGTTGTTACTGCCTGCACGACCAGTGCCCACAATATTGGTTTGGCAGCACGCATGATTGCTTATAGTGATGCCGACGTCATGCTGGCGGGTGGAACAGAAATGGCAACCTGTGGCTTAGGCATAGGTGGTTTTTCAGCTATGCGTGCGCTGTCTACGCGCAACGATGAGCCAAAACGCGCGAGCCGTCCTTGGGATCGTGATCGAGATGGCTTCGTGTTGGGTGAAGGCGCAGGAGTTTTAGTGCTTGAAGAATATGAGGCGGCTAAAAAACGCGGTGCCCATATTTATGCTGAAATTGCTGGTTTTGGCATGAGCAGTGATGCATATCATATTTCAGCACCGGACGAACATGGAGAAGGTTTTATTGCTTCTATGCAAAATGCATTGCATGATGCGGGGCTAAATCCAGAAGATATCGATTATATCAATGCCCATGGAACTTCTACACCGGTAGGCGATGTGATTGAAGCGATGGCGGTGAAAAAAACCTTTGGTGATCATGCTTACAAATTAGCTGTGAGCTCAACTAAATCAATGACCGGGCACTTATTAGGCGCTTCTGGTGCGGTTGAAGCAATTTTCAGCATTTTAGCTATTCGCGATAGCATAGTGCCACCGACCATCAATCTTGAAAACCCAGATGAGGGATGTGATTTAAACTTTGTGGCTAATGTTGCTCAAGAGCGTCCAGTGCGAATCAGCCTCTCAAATTCCTTTGGTTTTGGCGGAACTAATGGCACGTTAATCTTTAAAAAAATAACGTAAGGGCAAGAAATTGCAGCAACGACGATGGTGGGCAATCGGTTCATTGGTATTACTTGCCATCATTTGTTTATACCAGCTTAATGTAGTAAGAGCAGCCTGGTATCGATCCAGCGTTAATCCTTATATCTCCGTTTATATTAATGTTCCTGCGGGTACCTCGCTCATTAATCTAGCTAAACAACTCCAAGCGCAAGGTCTTATTAATAATGCCCGTTATTTCATTTGGCTCGCACGACTGCGTTATGCACATAATTCGATAAAAGCAGGTGAATATGCTATTCCTCCCTCATCCTCTCCAGCTAACATCTTAAAACAATTGCATCAAGGTAAAGTTTTTCAATATACCATCACGCTGGTGGATGGTTGGACAATATACCAAGTTCAGGCAGCACTGAATGAGCAACCGCGTCTTAAACATCAAGTAGGCAATACACCTCCCAAGCAGTTAATGCAGCAATTGGGTTTTGCACCGAGCTGGCCAGAAGGATTATTTTTTCCTGATACCTATTTTTATATAGCCGGTACTTCTGACAAGGCTATTTTACAACGTGCGCACAAGTCGATGCAGCAAAAACTTAACCAAGCATGGCAGCACCGCGCAGCAGGATTGCCTTATGACTCACCGTATCAAGCGTTAATTGCTGCCTCATTGATCGAAAAAGAAAGTGCAGACCCAAGCGAACGAACGCTTATTTCCAGCGTTCTGGTTAACCGATTACGGTTGGGCATGCCGTTGCAAATCGATCCGACGGTCATTTATGGTATGGGCGAGCAATATGACGGCAGTATTACCAGCAAAGACTTACGACAAGATACCTTGTATAATACCTATATTCGTATGGGCTTACCGCCAACGCCGATCGCAATACCAAGCGAAAGTGCAATTGAAGCGGCATTGCATCCAGCAACAACAAAATATTTGTATTTTGTTGCGAAGGGAAATGGCTTACATCAATTTTCTGAAACGCTGACGCAACACGATAAAGCCGTAAAAAATTATTTATTAATGCTGAAGCAGAATATGTAATTAAAATTTGTCATGCCAGCGAAGGCTGGCATCCATTTTCGGGACTGGATGCCAGCCTTCGCTGGCATGACAATCTAGTATGACTAAAAGAGGGAACAACATGACTAAGAAACGCGGATTATTTATCACTGTCGAAGGCATCGAAGGTGTCGGCAAAACGACGGCCATGCAATTTTTGCAACATTGGCTGGAGCATAAAGGTATCGATTTTTTGCAAACTCGTGAACCCGGTGGAACCTTGATTGCAGAACAAATCCGTCACTTATTTTTGAAAAAACAAATTGAATCAATTCATGCTGATACCGAATTACTGCTAGTATTTGCCGCAAGGGCGCAGCATCTTCAAAATGTAATTTTACCGGCTATGGCTGAAGGCAAGTGGGTGATATGCGATCGTTTTACTGATGCAACCTATGCTTATCAAGGCGGTGGCCGTGGGATGGATGTGCAGCGTATTGAATTGATAGAAAATTGGGTGCAGAATGATTTTAGGCCAGATTGTATTTTATTATTAGATGCGCCCATTGAAGTTTGTTTGGACCGCGCTAAAAAGCGCGGCGCATTGGATCGCATTGAATCAGAAAAAACCGCATTTTTTGTACGAGCACGTAATGCCTATCTACAGCGCGCCACTGCAGCGCCGGATCGTTATCGCATTGTTGATGCTTCATTGCCAATACAACAAGTGCAAGAGAACATTAATCACATTCTCGACCAATTGTGGGAACAACACCATCATGCCAGTAAGAAATGACATCTACCCCTGGCAACAGCAACCGTGGCAGCATTTTCTTGCATATCGTCAATCGGGTCGTTTACCGCATGCTTTATTGCTCAGCGGTGTTAAAGGCTTAGGTAAAGCGGATTTTGCCAAGCAAATTGCTCGAATCGTTTTGTGTAAAAATGCCAAAACGACCGGTGAATTATGTCAAACTTGTTATAGCTGTTTGCTAGCAGATATTATTGAACATCCCGATTTTTATAGTTTAGCGCCGGAAGCAGAAGGGCAAGCTATTAAAATTGAATCGGTGCGAGAGTTGATCACGGAATTACAATCCACCAGCCATTACCATGGTTATCGCATAGTACAAATATCACCGGCAGAAAATATGAACATGGCGTCAGCTAATGCTTTATTAAAAACGTTAGAAGAGCCGGGCGACGATATTTTATTTATTTTAATGACGAGCGCAATTGGGCGACTCCCTGCAACGTTACGCAGTCGCTGCCAAATGCTACATTTTTCTCCTGATTTTAGCGATGCTACGCAAAAGTGGTTAGTCGATGTGGCAGATTGCAATAAAGAAACGGCGCAGCAATTATTAGCACAAGCAGAAGGTGCGCCATTGCAAGCATTACATTTGGCACAAGATGCGCCATCACTACAATACCAACAAACATTATTAGCGGATTTGCTTGCTTTAACACAACCGCATACATCGCCTTTAGTTATTGCACAACGTTGGCACGAACTTGGCGGTACTATTTTTATTGATCAATTGTTGACATTATTAAATCAACTTTTATGGCTTAAGGCCGAAGTTACGTCGTCCCGCGGCCCCACACCTTCGTCGTCCCACGACGCCACACCTTCGTCGTCCCACGGCCCCACACCTTCGTCGTCCCACGACGCCACACCTTCGTCGTCCCACGACGCCACACCTTCGTCGTCCCACGGCCCCACACCTTCGTCGTCACACGACGCCACACCTTCGTCGTCCCGCGGCTTGTCCGCGGGATCCATGCCTTCTCAAGCCGACGTGAACACCCTATTATTTCGCACGCAACACATTTCACTCCGGCAATGGATCGACTATACTAATGAAATCTTGCAAATCCGAACGCGCTACATAAAAAGCTCGAATTTGAATTTGCAATTGTTGGTTGAGTCTATTTTGATCAAGTGGCTACGAATTACTGGATGCCAGCCTACGCTGGCATGACAACTTTCAATATTAAAAAGGTTACATCATGCGTTGCGCGTCTTATTGTTTGGCAAATAGTTTTAAATTAAGCAAGTTAGCGGATTATTTTAAAAGTCAGAAATATACTGTCGATTTGTATCGCAATGTATTACAAGTTAATCAACCCGGCAAAAGTTTTGAGCTGTTCTTTTTTGCGCATGGCACTATGGTGATTTGGGGATTGACCAGCGCGGAAGAACGAAAATTATTGGCGTCGCTGCAGTTATTTTTACCGCAATACCATGAAAAACCCGATTATCGTCACTTTGTTTATCAACATGGCAATAAAACGCGTATTTATTCGCATAAACGCTTTCAGCTCGAAGTGATCGTTTTAGAATCGGATGATTCACAAATTAAATTAGCGATTTCTTATGGCTTAGCACAGTCAGTGAAATTAGAGTTTTTTGAAGATACAGTGCAACGTATTATTCGTGAAAATACGCCTTTATTTGAAAGCTTGGCCAAGACCGGTAAAGTATTATTAACTAAATCCGATATCACTCGCCGTATGGGTGAAATTTTTCTTACCCGAAGCTCTGTCAATTTGAATAGTGAATATTTGGATGTTCCTGAATATTTTTGGGAATATCCTAATCTTGAAACCTATTATCTAATCAGCGCCCACTTTTTAGATATTCCTGTGCGGGTTTCTGCATTGAATCAACAGCTTGATGTGTTGCATGAACTGTTTAATATGTTAAACGGCCAATTACAGCATCAGCATGCCAGCTTTTTAGAAATCATTATTATTGTATTGATTGCTTTTGAAATTTTGCTCACTAGCATTCAAATGATTTGGTTCCATTAAGAACTTTGCCATACCAGCACAGCACCAATAGCCTGGATGGAGCGTTAGCGGAATCCGGGTTGCGATTATTACACCCTTAAGCTTATATTTGATAGATTAATTCTGTTAATTGCTTCAGGATTTGGTGGACGCTGCCAAAGTGTTTGGCGCGCTAAATAATAACCAGCAACGCAGCCAGTGATGGCACCAACAGCTATCCCTAAAGGACCACTGAAGGCACCTGCAAGAATGCTAAAAGCAGCAGCAGCAACCAATATATGTGCGGCATAATGAGTAAATACTTTCAAGTTATAATTATCTTTGTATTTGTTAATATAGTTTTCTACATTTTCATGCAGGACTTTAGGTTGTAGGGATTTTCGACAGAAAAGATTTAAAGTCGCATCCATTTCTGTAGTCGATGCAGTGGCAGGATTTCCATTTTTATGTTGATCTCGGTGAGCAGTTACCAAATGTTGTATCGTGGTATGAGACTCTACCGCAAAGTTAATCATTTCACGATATTCATTGACTAGTTGTAATAATGCTTTTGGATCATGCCGACGAGCATCATACTGTTGTTGAGAAGCAGAAAACCACAAACGCAGATCATTACTGCTTTTTTGTTTATCCTCAAGCTGAGTTATTGTGCTCCTAAGAGTTGCGACGCTACTAGTTTCGTACGGAGGCACGGTATTATTTCTCTGATAATATGCTAACAGACGTTTCAAGCAAAAAATGGATTGAGTCAAAGTTTGATTTAATCTTTTCAACTCTTTATGTGTTGGCCGTTGTTTATTTTCATAATCACTTTTAAGGTTATCAATAGTTTTTTTACAATCGCTATAAGCGATAAAGTAACCTACAGATTTGAGATGACTTTTCCTAAGGAGACTTTTTTGAGGAATAGGTACATTTTCTGTCGATGTGATACGTGACAAAAACTCATCAATACTAGCGCTAGCATGGCGATAATGATTAATGCGATTTTGTCCTTCAATAATATCTCTTGGCGGATTGGTATCGTATTGTTGTTGTGTTTCTTGTAATTCTTGGAGCAAGAAATAGATTGCATCCACCAAAGCAGGATCCTGTGCAGCTGTTATTGCAGAAGAAAGCTGTTGTTGTTTCTGGGCTAAGGCTTTAATTTTTTCCATTAGCTCATCCTTAGCAGGAGTATACTCTCTAAAGAAGACCATGGATGTTAAGGTGCTGGTCATAATAACGTTTGAGTAAGCATCATTTTCCTGACGGATTTTTAATATAAATTCATGTACGATCTTTAGGGCATGATAATAATGATTCATGCGCTCTTGCAAGATGGTAATATCATTGGTTGGGTTATTATAATAAGCTTGTTGTTTTTCTTGCAGCTCTACTAATAAAAATTGGATAACTACTCTAAAGAGAGGGTGTTCTGCATGATTAGGTGGAATGCGTTTTTGAAGTTTATTCAACCAGTTAATTTCTTTGCTAAGTCCATGCTGTAAGTAGGGTAATATGACGGTATTTATTAATTGACTGGCGTAGTATGCTTTATTCGAGTCATTTAAGCTTGAAGTACGTTGTCCAGGATTATCTGAAGACTTTATACAGTTAGTGAAGAAAGTGCTTAATGCGATGGAGTTTAACTGTTTTTCAGTTAAGTCACGATCATTTCTTTGATTTAAGATGTCTCTTAAGTTTTTTTGTAGTGCGCGAACTAGAGTGGCGAAGGTTGAATATTGAGCATTTTCATTACCTAAAGGAAAGAGCTCAGCTATTGCTTCTATATCGGGTAAAATTCGACGTCCTATCCAGTTTTTATATTGCTGTGTATATGAGAAGATAACTCGGTCGATCTCAGGTCGCTTTTCCGGATCGCAAGCTATCATTGTCTCAAGCAACGCAGTGATTTCCTTTTTTTCCTGCTCAGTCACATGAGGATCAGCATTAAAAACACCATGAGCTTTAAATGGATTCAACGCCCAATCTTTCTTATCAGGCTGCTTAGCCTCATCGAAATAGAGGGCATTAATCATTGCTATATCATCACATTGTTTCTTTTTTTTAAATCTTACTAACCGATTGTTTATAATGCAGTTTTTCTCTTGTGGAAATGCATCATAGAATTTTCTAAATTTACTGTCTCCATCGCAACCACCCAAAATTTCAGTTAGAGTTACGCCGAGAGAAAAGCTATCTTCCGAAGGGCAAGGTGGTAATTGATTAACGAAGATAATTGGAGTAGGGGAGGTGGGGTGATCATCATATTCACCGTTAAAACGCAATGGCAATGCTTCAGGGGCACAATATCCGGGTGTGCCGAAGGTGGCAGCTTTTTCGATATTATTCGACTTAGTTGCACTACCAAAATCGCAAAGGTTTAATTTACCCTTGGTTGAGTCAATCAAAAAATTAGTGAGCTTAATATCGCGATGTATAATTCCTTTTTGTACTACTTGATCACGACTAGCATAGAGTGCTTTTAATCCGACTAACCAGCGATCATTTGTGGATAATGGAAGAGTATCGTGAGCGCCTAAAAAATTTGCTAAATCTTGTCCAGCATGTTTCATGATCAGTAGGCCGGTTCGTCCGTATTTTTCTTGTATTTCATAAACCCCGCGTCCTACCTTTTGCTTACACTTTATCGGATCACCTGCTGCTTTGTAAGATTCAAGTTCCTTTTTTGCTTGTGCTACACCCGCATAAACAGTTTTTTCTACATATTGGGCGGGATTAAATAAACAATCAAGTTTATTTTCTTGATTGTTCCATTTAATTTTAGCGATACTTTCTCTAATTTCTGAGTTGCCAGTTGCTGCGAGAGGATCCTCATAATAAAAAACATCTAATACAGGCTGTTTGTTGTTAATTTTGTTACCTAGACGATAATCTAGAGAATAAGATCGCGTAGTTGAAGTTTCTGCATTTAATGTAATCACTAATTGATCTTCGGTTTCTGCTATTGTATGACCTAGTTGTCTTGCTGCTGCCATAAAAAAATGCTGGTTCTTACGTAGAAGATATGCTTCTATACAATTTTTTAGAACAGGAACATCCAGCACCTCTCTCACAAAAGTGTCGTAAATCGGTTTTAGTTGCTCAATTTGTTGTTGTTGTTGAGCTTCGTAAGCTAAATACTGGCTAAGTAGCATAAAAAGTTCTCATAAGTTATTTAGAGCATCCATTATACAGAATTAGTATTAAGTAAATATTAAAAAAACTCCTACTTATTAACATTATTTTCAGCTTAGGATAAAAATAATACAGGTAAAAATTATCAACAAACCTTAATATTTCCTTAATTTTTTTACGATAAAATGGTACTATAAACATGCATAGCTGCAGGAGTCATGTCAATGAAAAGTGCAATATCCTTCGTAACTCAACAATTAGTACAACATACCAAGAACGGTGTGCTAGTCAACGATAAACTACGTGTAACCGTGTCTTGCGCTGAGTTAGAAAAATTAACCCTAGATCAAGCCAAAGCATTGATCAATGCAAAAATACGCAAAGAATATAATATCGACTTTTCTGCCGAAGCATTTGAAAGCAGTGGTAATAAAGTTCAATCTACCTATGAAATGACAAGCACCGTGACAGGCAATGAATTTAGTGTGCGCGGCTTTGTGAAAACCGATGAATATCAAAAGCAATTAAAAGAATTGAAAGAGCAAAAAACGTTTCTAGATGAATTGAAAGCAGCTAAAGCACAAGGTCAAACAAAAATTGAAAAAATGAAACATGAAATTACTCAATTAGAAGCAAAAAATGCTGAGCTCGAAGTGAAAATTTCAACTTGTCAAAGTACTTTGTTCAATAAAGTGAAACAGTTGAAACCTGAAATAACTCATGTTACATCGCAAGCACGTCTATTTAGCACAAATAATGTTAAAAAGGTTAACCAAGTTGCTAACGCGGTCGCAGGACTAGATGAAACTAACTTGACTGCTCCGGTAGCCTAATCAACGTAGCCCATATTCCGCTTCGCTTCATCCAGGTTATATCGAGATTCAAAGGATGACAAAACGCTTGCTTTCCAGTAAGATCCTCCTTTCAACAGGAGGGGGATACCCCAAGGTTTAACAATGACAAAGTATATTTTTGTGACAGGGGGCGTAGTTTCATCGCTAGGGAAGGGGATTGCTGCGGCGTCGTTAGGCGCGATTTTCGAAGCGCGAGGATTGCGCGTATCACTAATGAAGCTGGATCCCTATTTGAATGTGGATCCTGGCACTATGAGTCCATTTCAACATGGAGAAGTTTTTGTGACCGAAGATGGTGCAGAAACTGACCTCGATCTTGGACATTATGAACGCTTCGTGCGTGCCAAAACCACTCGATTAAATAGTTTCACAGCCGGCCAAGTTTATGCCAGCGTCATTCGCAAAGAGCGTCGTGGTGATTATTTAGGCGGCACCGTACAAGTCATTCCGCATGTTACTGACGAGATTAAACATAGAATTATCGAAGGTGCAGGTGACGTTGACATCGCCTTGATCGAAATCGGCGGTACCATTGGCGATATCGAATCGTTACCCTTCTTAGAAGCCATTCGTCAAATGCGTATTGAACTGGGCAGCGTTAATACCTTTTTCGTGCATCTCACTTTAGTTCCTTATTTAGGAACCGCCAACGAAATCAAAACCAAACCAACGCAACATTCCGTCAAAGAATTACGTACTATCGGTATTCAACCCGATATGTTGTTATGTCGAATGCAAACTGAACTGCCCGAAGATTCACGTCGTAAAATTGCATTGTTTACTAACGTTGAATACCACGCCGTTGTTTCGTTGCCAGACATGTCTAGCGTGTATCAAATCCCCCAACATTTACACGAACAACAAGTCGATGATGTGATTATTCAAAAATTAGGTCTGACTGCAAAACCAACAGATTTGCACGAGTGGCAAGCGGTGGTGGATGCAGAGCAGCATCCGGATGGCGAAGTCACGATTGGTATAGTCGGCAAATATACAGAATTTAAAGATTCGTATAAATCATTAAACGAAGCATTACGTCATGCTGGCATTCAAACGCGCACTAAAGTTAATTTAGAATATATCGACTCTGAACAACTCACTAAAGAAGATTTATCTGTATTAAGCAAAGTCAATGCGATTTTGGTACCTGGTGGTTTTGGTTCGCGTGGCGTAGAAGGTAAAATTATTGCCGTACAATATGCGCGCGAACACAAAATCCCTTATTTCGGTATTTGCTTAGGTATGCAAATTGCCGTGATTGAATATGCGCGTCATGTTTTAAATTGGCGCGATGCGAATAGCACAGAATTTGATTTAGAAACTGATCACCCGGTAATCGCATTGGTAACAGAATGGATGACAGAATCTGGCGAGCGTCAACATCGCGATTATGATTCTGATAAAGGCGGTACTATGCGCGTGGGTGGTTATGTCTGTCAATTACAACCCGATTCGTTAGCGGCCCAATTGTATGATCAACCGCAAATTACAGAACGACATCGACATCGTTATGAAGTTAATAACGCTTTAATTCCTGAATTAGAAGCGGCAGGACTACGCATATCAGGTCGTTCAGTGAAAGGTGATTTGGTGGAAATGGTCGAAATTCCTGCGCATCCTTGGTTTGTTGGATGCCAATTTCATCCCGAATTCACTTCCACGCCGCGTGATGGACATCCATTATTTATCGGTTTTATTAAAGCTGCTAGAAAAGCTCAGGAGTAAATACAATGAAAATTTGTCACTTTGAGGCAGGATTAGATAAGCCCTTTTTTTTATTGGCAGGACCTTGTGTGGTGGAAAGCGAGCAATTGGCATTGGATACAGCCGGTTTTTTAAAAGAATTAACCACGCGATTAGGTATCCCTTTTGTTTATAAGTCATCCTATGACAAAGCCAATCGCACCTCGTTAAATAGCTTTCGCGGCTTGGGTGTAGAAAAAGGCTTGCAAATTTTACAAACCGTCAAAGAAAAAATCGGTGTGGCGGTAGTGACAGATATTCACGAAGATTCACCGATGGAAGAAGTGGCTTCGGTCGTCGACATGTTGCAAACACCCGCTTTTTTATGTCGTCAAACTAATTTTATTCAACGTGTGGCGAATTTAGGTTTGCCAGTCAATATTAAAAAAGGTCAATTTCTCGCGCCATGTGATATGAAGCATGTTGCAGAAAAAGCCTTGGCCACCGGTAATAAACAAATTCTTGTGTGCGAACGAGGGGTATCATTTGGTTATAATAATTTGGTATCCGACATGCGTTCATTAGTGATCATGCGTGAAACTAATTGCCCCGTAGTTTTTGATGCGACACATTCAGTGCAATTACCCGGCGGGCAGGGTACCACTACCGGCGGACAACGCGAATTTATTCCAGTATTAGCACGTGCGGCAGTTGCAACGGGGATCTCCGGTTTATTTATGGAAACGCATCCTAATCCCGACAAAGCTTTGAGCGATGGCCCTAATTCATGGCCATTAGATAAGATGGAAGGATTGCTGACGATGTTGAAGGAGATCGATAGCTTAGTAAAAAAGGAAACACTATGACCACTATCACCACCATTCATGCACGCGAAATTTTAGATTCGCGCGGTAATCCCACGGTTGAAGCCGATGTGATATTAAGCAGCGGCACATTGGGGCGCGCCGCTGTTCCTTCAGGAGCATCTACTGGCATCCACGAAGCCATAGAATTGCGTGATAAAGATTCCAAGCGCTACGGTGGTAAAGGTGTTACGCATGCCATACAAAATATAGAAAAGAAATTATCTCCCGCGCTACAAGGTATGTCACCGTTTGCTCAAACAGAAATCGACCGTCGCATGATTGAATTAGATGGCACGGCCAATAAAAGCAATCTCGGTGCGAATGCCATGTTGGCAGTTTCATTAGCGGTAGCGAAAGCGGCAGCCAATGAACGCAAATTACCCTTATACGCTTATCTTCATACGTCTCCGACTTATATCATGCCGGTGCCGATGATGAATATTATCAACGGTGGAGCCCATGCAGATAATAATCTCGATATGCAAGAGTTTATGATTTTACCCGTGGGCGCACCCACATTTGCTGAAAGTTTGCGTTACGGGGTCGAAGTATTCCACGCGCTAAAAGGTATTCTAAAAAAACGCGGGTTAAATACGGCGGTGGGAGATGAAGGAGGGTTTGCACCGGATTTATCGGGTAATGCCGCAGCGATTGAAATTATTTTAGAAGCAATTCATCATGCGGGGTTTACTGCTGGCAAAGATATTTATTTAGGTGTCGATGCTGCGAGTTCGGAATTTTATCGCGATGGAGCTTATCATTTAACATCAGAACAACGTGTGCTCAATGCAAAAGAGTTTACTGATTATTACGCTCAATGGATCAAACAGTACCCGATTATTTCTATCGAAGATGGTATGGCCGAAGAAGATTGGAGTGGTTGGAAATTATTAACTGAACAATTAGGCAAGCACGTGCAATTAGTTGGTGATGATATCTTCGTGACAAATACAACCTTGTTAGAGCGCGGTATTAAAGAAGGTATAGGCAATGCCATTCTGATTAAATTAAATCAAATAGGCACGCTCACAGAAACCTTAGCCGCCATTCGCATGGCACAGCAAGCTAATTATCGGGTGGTGATTTCTCATCGCTCAGGTGAAACTGAAGATGTAACGATTGCCGATTTGGCGGTAGCGACTGGAGTAGGTCAAATTAAAACCGGTTCGCTCTGCCGTACCGACCGAGTGGCAAAATATAATCAATTACTACGAATTGAGCAAGAGTTAGGCAGTCAAGCGCATTTTGCCGGAAGGAAGGTTTTTGGATTGGATAAGTTTTAGAGTTCTCGTCGTCCCGCGATTTATTCGCGGGATCCAGAACGCATCGACACGACATGGATCCCGCGGACAAGCCGCGGGACGACGATGATTCTAAAAAATGTCCGGTACAGAAGAAAAACCCCTTGCGGTCGTCGCGATTAATGCTACACTAATTAGTTCAAGTTCAAAGTGTTAAAACAAAGATAAAGATAGGCAAGGGAGCGCTTCCATCAATGATTCGTTATCTGTTTAGTCCCTACGCGTTACTAGCGGCTTTAGCGGCGCTAGTGCTGTTTTTGCAATACCAACTTTGGTTTGGTAACGCTGGCGTACGCGATATTCACTATCTCACCCATGTTATTTCTCTAAACGAAGAAAAAAATGCTATATTGGCCTCTGAAAATCACGTATTGCAAGCTAATATCGACGATCTCAAACACGGTCAAGATGCGACTGAAGAACAAGCTCGCACTGAACTTGGGATGGTCAAACCCGGCGAAATTTATTATCAGATTATTGGCAGCAAATCGTAATCCACAATCATCGACCGCCTGGTTTTCCAGGCTTCCACCCAGACTCTTCAGATTTTTCAGCGGTAGAAGAGGTTTCTGCATTTTGAGGAACAGTTGGCACTGCAGCCGTCCATAATGATGTGCTTGGTGTTGGCCCTGCTTGACGTTGCTCCCGGAGTGGGGTTGGCTGAGCTGCCGTCCACGATGATGAACTGCTTGATGAAGCTGCAGTGGGTCTCCATGCAGCGACACTGGCGCCGAGCCCCTCAGATTGTGCAGAAGTATGCATTGCTCGAGATTGAGCGAAAGAGGCCGAGCTGCTACTCGACGATGAGCTAGAGTAGGCTTGTGTTGTTGAAGCAGAGCTTTGTACTGATAGCGCATATCCCACAACGCCTTTACTTACTTCTAAAAATTTCTTATCAAAATAATAATTCGAATCGATTACATTATTTCCAGCATTATACCCACTAGCAATCATGCTACAATAAGCATTGGTTTCAGAGCTACTGAAAGGAGTCTTATGCTCTGCTGCTGTTTTGGCTATTGCAGTGAGAGCATCGTGTGCGGTAAGAGTACCTTTTTTGAACGCGTCAATGGTTTTTAAATGACCTGCTACAACGTCAGGATAACGGACGCCTTCATAATTGGTGCCCGCTATTCCTATTTTAACTCGCACCCCCCATCCATCGGTTTTATTTTTTATATAGTGTTCTAACGCATGTAAGCTAAGCGTAGCTTGTTTATCGTATTCGGCCGCTTTTTCCTGATGTTGTTGTATAAAAGGTTTAGGAAGTTCTGTTTCTGGAAAAGTAGCAGGAATTTCTGCTTTTCTATAAGAAATATATCCATCAGCGCCACGTTCCCAGGTAAATACTTTGTTAGGATCGACGGCAGCATTGGAAATGCATTCGGAACCTAGCACAAAGGTGCTATTCGCAATCACATGTTCATCCCCTGCATACGCTTTTCCGCCAATTCCAGAACCTGGAAGCGCATTTTCTGCATTTTCTCCCATGACTGAGCCTAAGGTATTTTTAGCATCACCAGCATTATTAAAACCAACGATTTTATCGGGATGTGCTTTTGCCTTTTCGGTTGCGATTGCCAACGCATCGTAACCATGTATTGCAACAGAACAAGGTAATGGCTCTGTCTTTAATCTTTCATTAAATACCTCAGTAAATATTTGTTTAACATCCGGAGGACCAGGAGCAATAAAAACTTCTTCGTAGCCCAAATTTTCTTTAGATAAAATATCAAAATAAGCATTGGCATACAGGCGAATAACTTCGTTTTTAGTATCGAGAGTCATCGGAGCAGTTTTTAAGAACTCACCTAAACCAGCGCCCACAAAACTACCCATATTTGCACCTGATGCGCGTAAACTACTTAACTCGGTGAGGATATCACGATAAATTTCTTCTGCTAATTCATCACGTTTATCCGACTTTATTTTTCCTTGTTCTAAATATTTAGGATTCGTCGATGCATTCCAATTCAACCCAGCGTGATTTACCATTAATAAATCAGGTGCATCAGGGTCGATTTGTCCATCTTTATTTAGAAAAAATTTACCTTTTAATACTTTTGCCGGCATAGTACCTAATTCAGATAAACTTTTGCCTAGGATAGCGCTAGCATGTTCCTGGTTTTGAAATCCATACTTAGTTGGATTTGCTTTGGCATCGGCGATTAACTTATGAAAATCATTAAATAAGTGTCGGTTGTCAGGACTAACTTGCGCATTAATTAACAAAGCATTATCCATCGGAATAGACCTGGTGGAACCCTCAATTAATCCTAATTGCTCTCGTGGGATAGTTCGCACGATTTCTGCTAGTTTCATATAAAAAATAGCAGGCAGATCTGGCGGTAAAAAAACAGTGGTGGAATTAATATACTCTTTTACTTGTGCGCCAGTGAGTTGAATTTCTTCATTACCAAAAGCCTGCATAACTTGCGCTTCTTGCGGAGGTTGCGCAGTGGTGCTCTTCTTAGTAAAAAATTCTTGCTCTTGTAAGCTTTTGGCAGAAATAGTGATTGGAGCAATATCGAAAAGTGTATTGGGGTCAACCAAAGTCGACGTTGCATTTTCTAATTTAGTTTGTGCATGTAATTGATCTGTTTGTTGCAACAAGGATAAATATAATCGACCATTGGCATGAGCTGGTGTTACCCCTGAGTTTCCAAGTTTATAGCTATTAAATTTGGGTGTATTTCCACACGCTGCGGCAATGACTATAGAAGGATCTTCCTCCGCAGAAGTTGAGGTAGGTGCATTATCATGTTGATAATAAAGCTCATTTTCTTTGCTAACTATAGTTTTAGGCATGGTTTTCTGTTTCCCCAATCTTATTTATAAATAAGTATAGCAGAATCAACGTATTCAGTTTTTTAATTGATAGCCGTCAGCAGAGCAATAAATATAATTAATTGTTTTTATTATGCTTTTTTCGATCCAAAACGATGCCTTTATAATAAATCTAATTTATGCGATAATACATGTAAATAATCAGCGGATCATGATGGCAGAAATGGAAGAAAGAAACTTGCTCCAGACACTACACAATATATTTTCTACAATGCGAACATTTTTTATTGCATCTCAAATCGTGGGAGAGAAAAAATATGTTTTACCTATGGAAATGATCTGCGAGATTTTTGCTGAACTTGTTTGCGAAGATTTTTTTAAGCAAGCTGAAAAAACAGATGAAATTATGTTGGCACTTCAGATTCTACAGCCTTATTTAAGTACCAACTTGAGCCTTAGAAACAAATTTAATAAAAGATTGGATTCGACCCACTTTTTTAGCCCTACATTAATCGCGCTTATGGAGAAAATTGGGCAGCTGGAAAGAGCAGATAGGGTTAATAGGGAAGAGTATGATGCACATATCACCTTATTAAAGAGACTCATTCAAGAGTATCATGTCAAAACAGAAATTATGACCCCGCCCATCACTCCGAATCCTCCAATGAGCTTACTCAATTTTGCATTCTATCGATATAATCAGCTTGAAACATTAAATAAAGTTATTCCTCTTCTACTATTAGGCGGAGCTAATCCTAATATTCCCTTTATTCTCAACGAAGATGGACCACCATTAAAACTGACACCGCTTACTATGGCTTGCGCATTGAACAACACATTTATCGTTTCAGAATTAATGCGTTATGGAGCAGATCCAAATCCAAGTTTGGATGCAAATATGTCTTCGGAAAATCGCGATGAACTTCAGCGAAAAATAAAAAAATCAACCACAGCATGCCAAGCAACCTTCATCCGCTTCTTTGCGGGAAAAGAAAAAATAGTATTTGCAGCTTCAGACCCAGACCCGCGTAGGCTTACATCTGAATCGGTCATACTCGCAAAGCATAGATATACCTAGTTACAAAAAGGCACTAGCTTTTTCTAAAACCCAGACTATGATTTTGATTTTCGGCCTGCTGCTCTTGCTAAAGTTACCTCTGAAACTGCATCTCAGGTACGTGTTCTGGGATAATCAACTTTCCTGCAGTGATAGAAATAATTTTTTCCACACTTTCACCTGGTGCGCGTTCTACTAAATGGAATGCGCCGTCATAAATGTCTACTACAGCATAATCAGTTACCACGCGTTTAATGCAATTCACGCCAGTGAGTGGCAACGTGCATGCAGGTAATAATTTCGATTCACCTTTGGCATTTGCATGCATCATGGCGACGATAATATTTTTTGCGCCAGCCACTAAATCCATCGCGCCCCCCATGCCTTTAATTAATTTGCCTGGGATCATCCAAGACGCAATACTGCCATTTTGATCGACTTCAAACGCACCCAAAACGGTTAAATCAACATGACCGCCACGGATCATGGCGAAGCTTTCAGCAGAGGAAAAATACGCAGCGCCTTTGACGGCGGTGATGGTTTCTTTACCTGCGTTTATTAGATCAGCATCGACTTCATTTTCGTGTGGATAAGGTCCCATGCCTAATAAACCATTCTCTGATTGCAACATGACATGCACATTATGGGGAATATAATTAGCAACTAACGTGGGCATGCCGATGCCTAAGTTGACGTAATCACCGTCTTTGACTTCTTGTGCAATGCGCATAGTAATTTGTTCGCGAGTTAATGGCATATGATTTCATCCTATTATTTGTCGTGCTTCATCCTATTGTTTGTCATGCCAGCGAAGGCTGGCATCCAGTTTAATTGTAATTTCTATCTTATCATCCGTCGTTCAATGCGTTTCTCAAAATGTTTACCCAGTATAACGCGATCAACGTAAATACTCGGTGTATGAATATGTTCAGGATCCAATTCTCCAGGCTCAACAATTTCTTCTACTTCGGCTACCGTAATTTTACCGGCAGTCGCCATCATGGGGTTAAAATTCATGGCAGTTTTGCGATAAATTAAATTGCCATAGGTATCGGCTTTCCACGCTTTCACTAAGGCAAAATCAGCGCTTAATGATTCTTCCATTAAATACATACGACCATTAAATTCACGCGATTCTTTGTTTTCACCGACAGGCGTACCATAACCGGTGGCAGTATAAAAAGCAGGAATGCCGGCGCCGCCAGCTCGGATTTTTTCAGCGAGAGTACCTTGGGGCGTTAAAATCACTTGCAATTCGCCACTGAGGAGTAAGGATTCGAATAAAGCGTTTTCTCCAACGTAGGAAGAGATCATCGTTTTAATTTGGCGCTTTTCTAGCCACAGGCCTAAACCGAAGCCGTCGACGCCAGCGTTGTTGGATATGCAGGTGAGGCCATTGATGCCCATCTCATGCACAGTAGCGATGAGACCTTCAGGAATACCACAGAGGCCAAAACCACCGATCATGAGGGTCATGTTAGAGCTGATGCCAGCTAAGGCTTCTTGGTAGGTTTTAACGACTTTGTTTAGTCCAGACATAAAGATTTCCTTCCACTTTGCGGACATCACCGCTACAATGAAGCCTACTGTAACCAAATTTATTGAAAAACAAAAGTATGTTCAAACCTTTACCACTTTTTATCGGTCTGCGTTATACGCGTGCGAAACGGCGCAATCATTTTATCTCGTTTATTTCCATGACTTCGATGATCGGTATCGCCTTAGGCGTGATGGTATTGATTACGGTGTTATCGGTGATGAATGGTTTCGATCAACAAATCCAGCAACGTGTATTTAGCATGGCGCCACAGGTGACTATTAGCACTTACAGTAATTTATTACCTGATTGGCAATCGATGGATAAAGCGGTTGCGCATTACCCAGGTGTGGCTGACACAGCGCCGTATATTGCAGGGCAGGGGATGTTAACTGGTTTTGGGCAAGTGCATCCTGCGATGATCTTTGGTGTATTACCGGATCGCGAAGCAAAAATTTCGCAGTTAGCGAATAAAATGGTAGTAGGCAAATTAGATGCATTAACTCCCGGCAGTTTTAATATTGTGTTAGGACAAGAATTAGCAACCAATCTCAGTGCGCAAGTAGGCGATAAAGTCACCTTAATTACCCCCATAGCTGCTAATACGCCGATGGGTATTATTCCGCGTTACAAACGATTTACTGTGGCGGGTATTTTTAATCCCGGCAGTGGTTTTGGTTTTGATACGACTTTGGCTTATGTCAATTTAAAAGATGCGCAGGTGCTTTATCAATTGGGTACACAAGTGAGTGGATTACGATTAAAGCTCGATAACTTATATCAAGCCCCCGATATTTCAAATAAATTATTAGATACCTTGCCGCGTGATACCATGATTATGAATTGGACGCAGCAATACGGTGCGTTTTTTGATGCCGTGAAATTAGAAAAAACCATGATGTTTTTGATCATGATGTTGATCATTGCTGTGGCGGCATTTAATTTAGTGTCGGGTTTAGTGATGGTGATTACCGACAAACAATCCGATATTGCAATTTTACGCACATTAGGTGCAACGCCCAAAACCGTGATGGCGATTTTTATGATCCAAGGTACCACTATTGGATTGGTAGGGACTTTATTGGGCTTTGTTGGCGGAATTATATTGTCGTTGAATGCGACTGAAATCGTGCAGTTTATTCAAAATGTATTCCACCTGCAGCTATTATCATCTAGTGTGTATTACGTCGATTATCTGCCTTCAAAAATTGAAGTATCAGATGTTTGGCATGTATGTAGTTTAGCGGCACTATTAAGTTTACTTGCAACATTATATCCAGCCTGGCGTGCTTCACGTGTGCAACCAGCGGAGGCATTGCGTTATGAATGATATCGTTTTAGAAGCGCGTGATTTACATAAAACCTATCATGATGGCAAGTTAGATGTAGCGGTGTTATATGGTGTTAATTTGCAATTACGAAAAGGTGAGCAAATTGCGATAATGGGTTCGTCCGGCTCCGGTAAAAGTACTTTGTTGCATTTGCTAGGTGGATTAGATAAACCGACGACAGGCGAAGTGATGGTTGCTGGCAAGAATATTCATCAAGTATCAGAGAAAGAACGTTGTGAATTGCGTAATCAACAATTAGGTTTTGTATATCAATTACATCATTTATTACCGGAATTTACCGTATTAGAAAATGTTTGTATGCCATTATTGCTGCGTAAAAATGCTATCGATGAATCTATCGTTAAAGCAGAAGCAATATTAAAGAAAGTGGGTTTATCACATCGTTTACGTCATAAACTCGCTGAACTTTCCGGCGGCGAACGTCAACGCACAGCTATCGCGAGAGCGCTGATTACCGAACCTGCTTGTGTTTTAGCTGACGAACCTACAGGTAATCTCGATCGTCGTACCGCCGAAGGGGTTTATGAAACTATGTTGGAATTAAATCACGATTTTCAAACCAGCTTCATCATCGTCACTCACGACCCCACACTCGCCGCGCGCATGGATCGGGTTTATGATTTGACGAATGGGATTTTGACTTGATTCTAAAAAAGACCATCATCCTCACACGGTGATGGTCGATGGTTCGATCCCGCTCGTGCCTACCAACCTCAAAGGAATGACTCTACAACACCTTATCGTAACCCATTGAAATAAAAATAGATTTTCTTTTAAAAACTGTTCTGCCGCTTATATCAAAGCTATAAGCGGCAGAAAAAACGAAAAATTTGATTTTTTTTGCCGTTTATAGTAACATTATAAGTGGCGGAAAAAACATGAAGCTCGATTTTTTCTGCCGCTTATAACTTTAGGAGCAATGTGGATGAACCTTTCCTCCCCTCGACAACGGGTTGGTCGTGAGCAAGAGCAAGCGATTTTGCAGCAACTATTAAAGTCAGATAAAGCCGAGTTTTTGGCGTTATACGGTCGTCGCCGTGTTGGTAAGACCTTTTTGATTAAGACTTTTTTTGAAACAGCGAACAGTGTGTTTTTCTATAACTCAGGTTTAAAGGATGGTACGCTAAAAGATCAGCTAGAGGAATTTGCCAAACACATAGGCGAAGCTTTTTATGGTGGTGTATCCCTCATGCCAAGGACCAATTGGCGGGCTGCGTTTGCAGACTTAACTAAAGCGATTGAGCAAATCCCCAAACGCCAAAAGGTAGTGATATTTTTAGATGAATTGCCCTGGATGGCTACCAAGCGCTCTCGATTGTTGCAAGCCCTTGACTATTATTGGAATCGCTACTGGAGCCATGACCCACGTATTAAACTCATTGTTTGTGGTTCATCTGCATCCTGGATACTGGAAAAAATTATCAATAATAAAGGCGGATTATATAATCGTGTGACCCGCACCATGCATTTAACACCGTTTAATCTACATGAAACACAGGCTTTTTTAAAAAGACGCGGACATCATTTAAATCAAAAACAAATAACAGAACTGTATCTTGCATTAGGCGGTATCCCGCATTATTTGTCATTAGCGAAAAAAGGCTATTCAGCACAACAGTGTTTAGATGAGTTATGTTTTCAAAAAGGTGGCGCATTAGTCGAAGAATTTGAACGTTTATTTGCGTCACTGTTTAATGATGCGGAATACTATATAACACTGATCCGCGTGATTGCTAAACATCATTATGGTATTAGCCAGGTACAATTAATTCAAGAAAGCGGTGCGCCATCGGGTGGGCGGACAGTGCAGCGACTAAAAGACTTGGAAGAAGCTGGATTTATTTCATCTTTTGTTCCTTATGGTCACCAAGAACGCGGTATTTATTATAAAGTTGTCGATGAATTCAGTTTATTTTATTTACGTTGGATAGAGCCTAATCTCATGACCATTAAAAAGCAAACGCATGCAGATGGATTTTGGCTTGCCAAAACGAAGACACCTGCCTGGCGGTCATGGAGTGGTTATGCGTTTGAATCGCTTTGCTATAAACATCTGCCGCAAATCAGAACGAAACTAAAAATTGATCCAGGTGCAGCGATCGGTAGTTGGCGTCATCAGGCAAAAGCAGCTGATGATCAAGGCACACAGATTGATTTATTATTTGATCGTGATGATGGAGCTATTACGATTTGTGAAATTAAATATGCTGAGCAGCCATTCGTTCTTGATAAAGCCTATGCTAAAACTTTGCTTGACAAAGTTAAGATTTTTCAAACGAAAACACAAAGCAAGAAGCAAATTTTTATTGCCTTAATTGCAGCTAATGGGGTGAAGCCGAGTATGTATTCAGAAGATTTGATTGATGGGATCGTAATATTAGATGATTTGTTTACCTAAGCGTGAGGTAAAATAACTTATCATAGATAGATTAGCTGTATTGGTCTTGATTTAATCGCCATACTCACATTGCCACCCCCCTCACGGTGCGGTATGATACTCTCGTCTAATAAACAATAGAAGGAATACTTCATGTCTTCATTTATAGAATTGCTAGTGATATTAGGGGCTGTCGGTGCTGTAGCCTACTGGCGCTTAAGTGTTACCGCTTGGGCCGGCACTATCGGTGGGGTGTTATTACTATTGACCTTAGTGACGCATATGTCATGGTGGCTTTTAATCCCTTGCTGGCTTATTTTTGCTGTCGCAGCCGGTATTTTTCTTTCCCCCAATTTGCGTGAACATGCGTTCATGCGCAAGACATTCAATCTCTTTAAAAAACTATTGCCTCCCATCAGCCAAACAGAGCAAGAAGCATTAGATGCAGGTGATACATGGTGGGAAGCGGATTTATTTCGTGGTCAACCCGATTGGCAAAAATTGCATGCGGTTGCCAAACCAACCCTAACTGATGAAGAACAAGCTTTTATCGATAATCAAGTGATGACACTTTGTAGCATGGTTGATGACTGGAAAATTGTACAAGAAGAAAGAGATTTGCCTGCGGCAGTGTGGGATTATCTGAAAAAAGAAGGTTTTTTTGGTTTAGTGATCGATAAAAAATACGGTGGTCGAGGATTTTCTGCATTGGCACATTCCACTATTATCTCATCACTTGCATCACGCAGTATTAGTGTTGCGGTGGATGTGATGGTACCAAACTCTCTCGGACCAGCAGAATTGTTATGTCATTATGGGACAGAAGCACAAAAAGACCACTATTTACCTAAACTAGCAAAAGGCGAAGAAATTCCTTGTTTCTGCCTCACAGGACCGGATGCCGGTAGTGATGCGGGCGCGATGACGGATATTGGTATTGTTTGTCGTGGCATGCACGAAGGGAAAGAAGTCGTAGGAATACGCTTAAGCTGGGATAAACGTTATATTACTATGGCGCCGATGGCGACATTACTTGGGGTTGCATTTAAACTTTATGATCCCAATCACTTTTTGGGTGATAAAGAAGAGGTGGGAATTACTCTTGCATTAGTACCTTCGACCCACCCTGGTGTTGAAGTCAGCAAACGTCACTTTCCAGCAGGTATGGCGTTTTTAAATGGTCCTGTGCGTGGCAACGATGTATTTATTCCAATGGATTGGATTATTGGTGGTCAAGCGATGGTGGGGCACGGCTGGCGCATGTTGATGGAATGTCTGGCCATGGGACGCGGTATTTCCTTGCCAGCAATTAGTACCGCAGTTGGCGCAGTGTCTTATCGAATGACTGGCGCTTATTCGCGTATTCGCAAACAGTTTAAAACCGCTATCGCTAACTTTGAAGGTGTAGAAGAATCCTTAGCGCGTATTTGTGGTAATGCTTATATGCTGGAAGCAACGAGAGTGATGACAGCGGGTGCAGTGGATTTAAAAATCAAGCCATCAGTTACTACAGCCATTGCCAAATATCACATGACAGAAATCAGTCGTCAGGTAATGAACGATACTATGGATATCCATGGTGGTCGTGGCATTCAAATGGGTCCACGTAATTATTTAGCGCACGGACATTGCGCATTACCCATTAGTATCACAGTTGAAGGTGCTAATATTCTTACGCGCAATTTAATCATTTTTGGTCAGGGTGCAATGCGTTGTCATCCGTTTATTCGACAAGAAATGGCTGCGGCTAATGATGCCAATGTAGAGCAGGGTTATGCTCAATTTGATAAGTTATTGTGTGCGCATATGGGATATACCGCATCCAATTTAGTACGAACTTTTGTTTATGGCGTGACAGGCGGTTTCTTTATCAAAGCCCCTACTAAAAATAAGAAATTGGCACGTTGCTATAAACAATTAACTCGCATGAGCACAGCCTTGGCATCGGTTTCAGATATTGCCATGATGATGTTAGGCGGCGATTTGAAGCGTAAAGAACGTTTATCTGCGCGTTTAGGCGATGTTTTAAGTAATTTATATCTTGCGTCTAGCGTATTGAAATATTATCAAGATCAAGGTCAGTTAGAAGAAGATATTCCTTATGTTGAATGGTGTGTGCAAACCTGTTTGCATCGCATTCAAAAAGCCTTTGATGACTTCTTTGCTAACTTCTCACGTCCTTGGTTAGGAACATTGCTGAGCTTGATAGTATTTCCGATTGATCACAGCTACAAGCAAGGACCCAGCGATAAATTGGATCACGCTATTGTGCAACCCATGTTAATTAACTCGGGCTTGCGTCAGCGCTTAAGTAAATTAAGTGTCGCGTTTATGAAACCAGATGATATTATGGGGCGCGTTGAATTAGCATTCCAGCAAGTCTTGCAAACAGCGGAATTGGAAAAAATCTTGCATCGCGCAGTTCGAGATGGCAAATTGCCTAATCAGCCCACGCGGCAAGCGTTGCTAGAAACTGCTGTGGCAACGGGCATATTAACTGGTGCTCAAGCGCAACAGTTGATTGAAGTGGATGTAGCAGTGGCAGATGCAATTGCTGTGGATGAATTTCGTTATGAACAATTGACAGGGAAAAGCCCATCATGGTCGAAGAAAGCACAAAAAGTAACCGAAACAGTGTAGTTTATATTGTCGATGGTTGTCGCACGCCTTTTTTAAAGGCACGCACGCAACCAGGCCCATTTACGGGCTCAGACCTTGCCGTCGCAGCTGCGAAAACCTTACTCATGCGGCAACCGTTTTTACCGACCGATTTAGGCGAGGTAATTGTAGGATGTATGATGCCCAGCGCCGATGAAGCCAATATCGGCCGTGTTATTTCTTTGCGCTTGGGCTGTGGTAAAAAGGTTCCAGCATGGACAGTACAGCGCAATTGCGCCTCAGGTTTGCAAGCGATTGATAGCGCCTATCAAGATATTGTAATGGGGCGTCATCAACTTGTCTTAGCCGGTGGCACGGATGCTATGAGTCATTCACCGTTGTTGTATCCACCAGAAATGAGTGCGTGGATGGGGCAATGGTTTGCCGCAAAAAAATTGACTGATAGATTAAAACTCATTACTCAAATTCGTCCTAGTTATTTCAAGCCGATTGTTTCTTTATTACGTGGCTTGACCGATCATACCATTGGTTTATCCATGGGACAAACTGCAGAAAACGTCGCTTATCGTTTCGGTATTACACGCCAAGAAATGGATGAATTTGCCGCAAGAAGCCATCAACGCGTGATCGCAGCGCAAAAAGCGGGTTATTTAAATGAAGTGGTGCCGATTATTGATGCCAATGGCAAGGTATATGACGTCGATGATGGTGTGCGAGCAGATTCTTCAGTAGAAAAACTTGCTAAATTGTCGCCATTTTTTGATAAAAAACTTGGAGCGGTGACAGCCGGCAATAGTTCACAAGTGACGGATGGCGCTGCGTTTGTGATTTTAGCTAATCGCGATGCGGTGAAACGGTTTAATCTACCCGTTATCGGTAAAATTGTTGATATGGAATGGGCTGGTGTTGCGCCTGAGCAAATGGGTTTAGGTCCGGTGCATGCGATTACGCCGATACTACAACGGCAGCATTTGCAATTGAGTGATATCGATTACTGGGAAATCAACGAGGCTTTTGCTGCACAAGTATTAGGTTGTGTAAAAGCGTGGGAAAGTGTGGAATATTGTCGCGAAGAATTAGGCTTGGATAAAGCATTGGGATCTATTCCACTCGATCGATTAAACGTTGATGGCGGTGCAATTGCATTAGGTCATCCTATTGGTGCAAGCGGCACTCGAGTTTTATTACATGTATTAGAAGTATTGCAACGCATCAATGCCAAACGAGGCATTGCTTCATTGTGCATTGGTGGTGGCCAGGGTGGCGCGATGTTAGTTGAACGTGTAACGGAGGTAGAATAATGCAAGAAACAAGCTATAAAAATTGGCAATTGACATTAGATGATCGTTACATTTTGTGGTTGACCTTAAATCGTGCTGATTCTTCAGTCAACTCATTAAACGCAAGTGTGTTGGACGAGTTTGATCATATTCTTACTGAGATTCCACGCAGCAATCCACGTCCAGTAGCGGTGATTATTAAGTCGGGTAAAACTTCAGGCTTTATTCCCGGCGCTGATATTCAGCAGTTTGGGCAATTAGCGGATGTGAATGAAGCATTTGAATTATTACGCAAAGGCCAAACTATTTTTAGTAAGCTTGAACATTTACCTATGCCAACCGTAGCAATGATCGAAGGTTTTTGCTTGGGCGGTGGTATGGAGCTAGCCTTAGCTTGTACGTATCGCGTAGCGGAAGAGGGCAACAAAACCCGTTTAGGGTTACCTGAAATTTTACTAGGCATTCATCCCGGCTGGGGTGGCAGTGTGCGTTTACCGCGTTTAATTGGCATTAATGCAGCAATGGATCTGATGTTGTCTGGTCGTACAGTCACGGCGCGTGCCGCGGCAAAAATGGGTATTGTTGACATGGCAGTACCAAAACGACAGCTTGAAAATGCAGCACGTTATTACGCGCTAAATAAACCCGCACAGCACCATGCTTCCTGGATCAATAAAGTTTTTGAATTATCGTTTGTGCGTCCATTATTGTGCTATATGTTCCGTCGCGTTGTGGAAACGCGAGAGACCCCAAAAACACCATTAGATCAGCTGAACCTGTTATTTAATAGCAAATTAGCGAAGAAAACCACGCCAGATCAATATCCCGCTCCATTTGCGTTAATTCAAAATTGGGTAGAAGAGGGCGTTAATTCTGAGAAGGCGTATATCAAAGAAGCGCAATCGGTAGGGAAATTGTTATTGAGTGATACCTCAAAAAATTTAGTGCGTATTTTCTTTTTGCAAGAAAAATTAAAGGGATTAGCCAAAGGTATTGATTTCAAACCGCACCACGTGCATGTGATTGGTGCGGGCACTATGGGCGGCGACATCGCGGCCTGGTGCGCATTACGTGGTATGACAGTCACTTTGCAAGATCGTGAAGCTAAATTTATTGCTCCCGCTATTCAACGCGCGGCTAAGTTATTTAAAAATAAATTACGTGTTCCACGTGATGTGCAAGCGGCAATGGATCGCTTAATTCCTGATGTTAATGGCACCGGAGTGAAAAAAGCCGATGTCATTATTGAAGCGATTTTTGAAAATCTAGAAGCTAAGCAAGCCTTATTCGCTGAATTAGAAAAGCAAGCGAAACCAGAGGCCATTTTAGCGACTAATACCTCATCTATTCCTTTAGATGAAATTAGTCAGGCGCTGAAAGATCCTTCTCGTTTAGTGGGTATTCACTTCTTTAATCCAGTGGCCAAAATGCAATTAGTTGAAGTGGTACATAGCGAGAAAACGCAGCAAGATGTGGTGAATAAAGCCATTGCTTTTGTGCGCAAAATCGATCGCTTACCGCTGCCAGTTAAAAGCAGCCCGGGTTTCTTAATCAACCGTGTATTAATGCCTTATTTAATGGAAGCAATGACGTTAGTGGATGAAGGTGTTCCGCTGGCCGCGATCGATGAAGCGGCTGTCGAGTTCGGTATGCCGATGGGCCCCGTCGAACTTGCCGATACGGTTGGTTTAGATGTGTGTTTATCCGTTGCTAAAAACTTATCGGACCATTTTGGTGGTACGGTTCCGAGTCGTTTACAGCATTTGGTCGACATCGGTAAATTAGGCCGCAAGACCAATGAAGGTTTTTATGTCTATAAAAACGGGAAAGCATTAAAGCCAGACACAAGCAAATCCCCAATCGATAAGGCCGTTATTGCGGATCGTATGATTCAAAAAATGCTTGATGAAGCACAGGCGTGTTTGCGTGAAGGCGTAGTGGCCGATCCTGATCTATTAGACGTGGGAATGATTTTTGGCACCGGTTTTGCCCCATTCCGTGGCGGCCCAATGCACTATTTGCAAACAAGAGAACGGACGGTGCCAGTCGTTTCTGAAGCGCATTCAGAAGCAGCAGAGGCGTAGCCTGGATGCAGCGAAGCGGAATCTATCAGATTTGTCATGCCAGCGAAGGCTGGCATCCAAGTCCACAGATGGATGCCAGCCTTCGCTGGCATGATAACATTTAAAAAGTGTCTGGTACAGAGGGCGCTACTCCATCCCGCGTGCAGGGCCGCTCAAAAACGGAGGCCGTGCAAACCAGATAACAAAAGCTAGAATTAAAAATACGAAACCGGATAACCAGAAAACATCATCCGTTGCCAACATGTAGGCTTGATTTAAAACAAGCTCATAAATTTCAGCGTAGCTCATTTTTCCTATGAATCCCATACCCTGTAATTTCGCAATCACATCAGGCAAATTCGGTGTGTAGGTGGTTACCGTTTCCACAATTTGGCTTTGGTGTACCGACTCACGGTGCGCCCATAAGGTGACGCTAACGGAGGTACCGAAGCTTCCGGCTAAGATACGTAAGAAATTAAATAATCCCGAGGCACTCGCTATTCGATTATCGGGCAAGCCGGATAAAATAATTGAAATTAAGGGAATGAAAAAACAGGGCACTCCAATTCCTTGAATAAATCGAATCAAGGTAATATTGTTAAATCCAATATTCGTATTAAAATGCGCCATCCAAAAAGAACAAAAAGCAAAAATCAAAAAACCAAAACTGACTAACACACGCAGATCCACTTTATCCATAATGCGACCAAAGAATGGCGATACGAGAAAAGGAATGAGACCAATCGGAGCAACAGCAAGGCCGGCCCACGTTGGGGTATAACCCATTTGAGTTTGTAACCACAGAGGTAAAATAACCATTGAACCAAAGAAGGTCATATAACCAAAACTGATCGCCATGCTGCCTATAGTAAAATTGCGACGTTTAAATAACGTCAGATCAACAATGGGATGTTTTTCAGTTAATTCCCATGCGACAAAATAAATTAAACTAACGCTAGAAATAATCGCTAACGTGATGATGGTAGAAGAGTTAAACCAATCTAAATCCTTACCTTTATCTAATAATATTTGCAAACAGCCGACACCAACAGCTAATAAAAGTAAACCGATATAATCAACCGGTTTTTTTACAATCGCGGTTTCGCGTTTCGCTAAAATAGTCCAGGTGAAATACGCCGAAGCAATACCGACCGGAATATTAATATAAAATATCCACGGCCATGTATAGGTATCAGTAATATAGCCTCCAAGAATCGGACCTATTACAGGCGCCACTACCGCTACCATCGACCACAGTCCTGTAGCTAAGCCTTTTTTCTCAGGGGGATAGTTAGCGAGTAATAAACTTTGTGATAAAGCTATCATTGGCCCTGCAGCGGCACCTTGTACTACACGAAAGACGATTAACATAGCTAATGAGTTAGAAGAACCACATAACATTGAAGCAAGGGTAAATACTATCATTGAACCAACGAAACAACGTACCTCACCCAAACGACCGGCCAACCAACCTGTGAGGGGTAGCATAATTGCCATACTGACAGCAAACGAGGTGATGACCCAGGTTCCTTGCTCTGCACTCACGCCCAAGTTGCCAGCAATCGTCGGCACAGCCACATTGGCGATGGAGGTATCTAACACATTCATGAAGATACCTAGCGAAACGGCAATAGTCAATAATACTAATTGAATGCCTTTAATTGGCGGCATAGTGGCTATCCTTTTCCAGCAGAAATCGTCATCCCGCGGCTTGCAGAAATTGTCATCCCGCGGCTTGTCCGCGGGATCCAGAACGCATCGACACGCCATGGATCCCGCGAATAAATCGCGGGACGACGAGGAATCTAAGAATTATCCGGCGTAGCAATCGGCTTTATCAAATCATTCGGCGCAACTTGTGTCGATGGATTTGCGGATAAGTCCTTAGCGTTATTTTGCAAAATCTTCTGAATCATTTTATTCACAGCGAGCAAGTCTTGCGTATAATCACGTGTTTGGTAGATAGCTTCTTGCGTAGGAGCTTGCGCCAATATTTCGCCTTTACGATTATGTGTATTTACCGTCACGATCATGGATAAACCCATTCGTAGCGGATGCTTCTTTAACTCTTTAGCATCGACTGCAATTCTCACCGGCACCCGTTGCACTATCTTGATCCAATTTCCTGTTGCATTTTGTGGTGGTAGCAGGGCGAACGTGCTGCCTGTGCCAGGACTTAAACCTACAACGGTACCTTTATATTTTATACCGCTACCATAGGCATCGGAGGTTAATTCTACCGACTGACCAATACGTATGTTGCGTAGTTGCGATTCTTTAAAATTGGCATCAACCCAAATTTGGTTTAAAGGCACGATCACCATCAATACAGTATCAGGATCAACTTGTTGGCCTACCTGTACCGGTCGCTTACCTACATAGCCTGTTTCAGGCGCATAGATGGTTGTACGCCGCCAATCAAGATAAGCATCGGCTAACTTAGTTGCAGCTAATAATATTTTCGGATGATGATATAAATCGGTATTAGAAACGATAGCTAATGCCGCAGCTAGGCGATGTTTTGCTAAGGCTAATTCATTGGCTGTGCTGGATGCGGCGATTTGTGCATGTTGAAAATCTTCGATGGAAATAGTTTTATTGATTTCTAAGCCCATGCGGCGTTTTAAATCTTCTGCCGCACGTTTGTCAGAATCTTGCTGCACCGCCACACTAGATCGCAATTGTGCAATATCCAGATAAATTTGGCTCACTTGTCGCGCGGTAATGGCTAAATTTGCTTGCGCTACTTTTAAATTGATAAGAGCATCAGCTTGGTCTAATAAAACTAACGGTTGTCCTTTTTTGACTAAATCGGTCGTATCCGCATGAATGCTCATAACTTGACCAGAAGTTTGCGGCATCACAGCTACTAAGTTACCGCTAACATAGGCGTCATCAGTACTAACGTAAAAGCGTCCAATAAAAAACCAATACACAAAGACAATAAAAGCGATGATTAAGAAGCAAATCGTCAACAGACGCAGGATGTGTTTGCGGTGAAACTTGGTTTTTTCCTCGACATTTTCCATGACACGGCCTTGTTAATTCCTTTTAATAAGTTTAGCAGATAAAGTGGAAGATGGGAGCTTTTAATGTAGCCTGGATGTAGCGCTAGCGGAATCCGGGAAACGATCTGATAACTAGCTTTTGACCTTGGGGCATGAATGTCTTCGTGAAGCGTGTGAGGCAGGGATGCCGAACCCGAGCCTACAGGGACGTATTTACGGTGTCTTCACGAAGATCTTTCATGCCTCAAGGTCGCGTCATCCCGGATTCCGCTGCGCTGCATCCGGGCTACGGACTATAGATTATGTCTTTTCAACTCATCTGCAGCAGAATGAAGCTCTTGCCCTTGCTTTTCAAGTTCCTGAGTTGAGGCAGCACTTAACATTGAATTAGGATTGGCTGAAATTTTTTCGGCACTTCTTAACGAGGCGCGGACACTTTGAGGTTTTAATAAGTCGAATTCAGAGACTTTTTTGCCATCTTGCGTTTGTTGAATACTGCGATGACTTAAATCCTCTTTAATCTCGTGATAAGTAGTAGCATATTTATCATCAGTCAAATGAAGTTTATAAACAGCTTCAATTGCATTGGGTTGAAGCGGCGTTTTTACCCCTTCTTTTTCTACGTAAGCGGCCACGCAATGTGCAGGTACTTCCAATGCAGCTAGTGTTTGTAATGCAAAAGCTAGCATCTTAGGATCTGTACAAGAAACATTAATTTTTTGAGGTGGTTTAGGTTCTTTTCCTTGTATTTGTACATTATGGATCAGCATTTCAGTAATTAAATTTTGGCCTGAAGTTAATTTACCATCGCCTGTTGAGGTTAATAAAGAGGCTTTATCACCAGTATAAGATAAATTTGTTTTGGTTACTTCATACTCGATGCCGTCAGAAGATTTTGCCGTGGATTGTTCCACTTTATTTTTCGACACTTCAGTTTTTGTTACAATTTTATCAGCGACTTTCTCATGCGATATGATTATATTTTTTGCAAAATGATCTTCGCTAGAAAATTTATTATATATTTCAAATAAATGTGAATTTATATTTTCACTACTGTTTAACAAGCTTTGATGTAATGCATTATTCTCGCGTAATGTAGCTACGGTAGCGCGTATTAATTCTATTGAGCTTTCATCGGTGTTATTTTCTAAAGTCTTAAGTATGTCTTTTAACTCATCAGCATTTTTGTCTAAGAGTTTTATCCAAGTTTGTTCCGTATTGCGACAAGTTAGCATTTTTTCCTGAATATCATCCATAAAACTTTGTGTATAAGGAATCACTTGACCGTCAGAAAGAAATAAATCTTGAGCGTCTTTGACGGCTTTATTTGTAGCCTCGAGATCAATCGCAATTAACTCAGCTTGCTGGGTTAAGAAATGTTGATACTCTTCTACTTTTTCTTTAATTTGTGTTAAATCTAAGCTTTGATTAGCATCGCTGCCATTGTTTGGTTGTGATTTTTCATCGTGTAACCGGCGTGGTGTAGTATCAGGTTCTACAGGAATTTCTGAGTTATCGAAACTTCCTTCTGTTGTTATTGTATCTAATTCAATTTCTACAGGATTTACCGGTTCTTCAGTATCTAAGCCTATTTCTTGATCGGCAATTGCGCCAGCGGAGGCTCTTTGCTGCTGTTCCGCAGCAGCAGTTTCTGAATCCACTTCTTCATGAATTTCTAAGTCAGAGGAGTTGAATCCACGATTGGGTAGAGGTTTAGTCGCTTGTGTTTTAAAAGTGATTTCTTCATCTGATAAACTCAGAGGATCTTCTGATGAATGGGTAGATGAGGGGGTAGTTTTAGGTGTTAAAGTTACATTTGGTCCAACAGAAATAGAAAAACCACCCTCGAGATTACTATCTGAATCTATTAAATTCAGAAAATCATCCGAATTCATACCGCCAGAACTTGAGCTAGATGAGCTACTTTCGGCAGAAACAGCCGAGGTAAAACTCTCTGAACTTTTTGTTGCGGCAGAAGGAGGTAAGTTTGTATTTTGCTTGGAAGGGTTATTATATTCAGCTACGAAATCTAAAAGAGAATTTGATTGATCCATTGATTTCATTACAATATCAGTAGTTACAGAATCATTAGCTTTAATTAGACTATCAAGTTCGGTTGTTGTCGTATTAATAGAATGAATAAGCGCTTTGCATGTGCTATCTAATATTTCGAAAGGAGCAACTTCTACCAAACCCTGTAAATTAGCAGGAGAAATTAAGCGTTCAGATAAAGAGTTTAACGCGCTTAGCTGTTTTTTATATTCGTTTTTTACATTTGCGTCTAATTTGGATGATTCAATCGAATCTAATAACTCGCCATATCTCACTATAGAGCGATTAAGTTCTTTTTTTAACTCACTCATTTGTTCGGGCAGCACTTTAGTTTCCTGAACTGGTTGAGAATTGGTATTTAAATCTGAAGCAACACTTTGTTGAGCAAGATTAATTTTTTCGATATTTTCTTGTGTTTCAGTCAGATAACTCGATACATTATCAGTCGATTTGCCGATATTTAATGCGGCGTCCACAACTTCGTCTTTGAGTGCTTTAGCCTTATTTATCAGATTGTTGAAACTGGGATCAAATCGTGGATTTGCTATGTCAGTAGACTTTATTGGTTGAAATAATGCATTTTTGATTACATTCAATGCTGCGAGTTTTAGCTGAATGGTCCGTTGCTCTAATATAACTTTGTCATGTTCTTGTTGGGCACTTGTAAGCAGCGCCTCAAGTTCTGCGGAGTTTGAGTTGGTTTCAGTAGCAGATGTTTTTATTACATTAGCGTTATCTATAGTTGCTTGCAAATATTGCTGTGATAAGTCCGCGTCGGAATTAGCTTGCTCTGCAATACTTTCTGCTTCTTTAATTAAGTTGCGAACTTGTTCTAACGCTTGAGCTTTATTTTTTTCAGCTTCGACAAGTTTGCGTGCGTCTTCACGCACTTCCTTCAGCTTTTCATCAACAGGCGGTTCTTCTTTTAACGAGCTAGTAGATACCGAAGTGGTTGATGGTGATGCTGATGTTGGAAAAGTGAAGTCTAGCTCATCGCCAAATACTTCTATTTCGCGTTGAAGTATTTTCTCGCTAGGTTTTTCCTCAGATAGAATATTCAGGTCCCGACGAAGCATATTTTGATAATTTTTATCTTCTTCAGCTTCAGAGGGCGGGTCTGGAAGTACTACAGGGGTACCATCTCCCTCTAGAATATTACAGTAATCATTAGTATTATTTATATATTTATCTATATCTCGTCCTTTGATATATGCTTCTGCATATTCGACACCACTAGGCTCATTTAACCTTTTTAGTACTTCGGTAAATTTGTTTTTATTTTCCTCATAATCCTGTAGTCCTTCCTCTTGACTTTGCGCTCTTTGTTTTTTCGCAAAATATTCGTTTGCGTTTTTTTGTTGTACAGGATCGATAAAGCGTTGTATTGCTCTTTTGAAATCTTGGACTTGTTGCCATTGTTTGCGAGTAAGCATCTGAAAATACCTCACATTCTACTTAAAAGTACCTTTATATTAGTATAGTGTAAAGACTATGCTTAAGGCGGTGTTTCTTTAAGTCTTTTACAATATCTTCATATTTAGAATATCAGAAAAAGATTAAGGCAAGATTAGGTAAATTAGATATTTCTTATCGTTCCGTGGCTTGTCCACGGGATCCAGAACGCGTTGACACGACCTGGATCCCGCGAATAAATCGCGGGACGACGCGATAGAGGAGATTACCTAATTCGCAATCCCCACCGAATTATCACTATTACCGCGCTACTCATGGCAACCAGCATCAAAGCAAGGCCCATTTGAGTTTGTGCGGGCAATAGGGCAGCGATAGTACTGGCTAAACCCGCGGCAAGCATTTGTAAACTGGCATACATGGCGCCGGCCATGCCCGCGGCGTGGGGGAAGGGTTCAAACGCACCCGCAAATGCATTGGTGAACACAAATCCATTGGCGACGACGGTGAGCATGAGCGGGAGCAAGACGACCCATATGTTTAGGCTGCCGGTGCAGGCAAATGCCAGCATGATAAAAGCACCCGCAAACATCACGAAACCGGCTTTATGTAGCAAAAATTGTGATGAATAATAATTCAACAACTTAGCATTCAGTATCGTACCTAACACGTAGCTAAGAGCGGTTAATGGTGCTAACCAGCCGTATTGTATGGGAGTTAAGCCTAAAGTGTGTTGGAACAGGAATGGGCTGATAGTGATATACGCAATCAGGTTAGCAAAGGCCAGGCTCGAACAAGCGGTATAACCGAGAAATTGACGGTGGGTGAGAAACTCTTGATAGACTAATAATACCTCTTTTAAGCTCCGTTTACGGCGATGGCTGGGATCTAATGTTTCAGGTAAGAAAATGGCCAGTAGAGAGCCTAAGACGACAGATAATATTAAACTAATCAAAAAATTGGCGCGCCAACCGTATTCGGCTTGGATATAACCCCCGGTAATAGGAGCTAGGGGAGGAATAATCGAAAAAACAGTCCCCAGGTAAGACCCAATTTTAGCCAATTGATTACCGGCAAACACATCGCGCATGATAGCACGGAAGAGGGCGCCACTGGCGCCGATACCCAAGGCTTGCACTACACGACCGATTAGTAGTATCTCTATGGAATGGGCGACGGTGACCATCACACAACCCAATGTGAAAATAACATAACCGAACAGGATCACACTGCGACGGCCGTAGTAATCTGATAATGGACCATAAATCAGTTGTGAAAAGCATAATCCAATGAGGTATAACGCAATACAAAGTTGAGCCGTGCTGCTAGGTGCATGTAAATCCGCTGCAATGGCGGGCAGTGAGGGTAAAAAATTATCAGATGAAAATTGGCTGATCGTACCCATCATCACTAACAATAGCAGAATCATCCCGGCGTGAAATTTTGTCGGTTCTGTTTCTGATTGTGCGAGTTTTTGTTTCATTATCGTTGCTCTGATTCAATGTTCCAAATGTAGTCTGGATGGAGCGTAGCGGAATCCGGGATTCTCGGATAAAAAACCCGGATTCCGCTACGCGTCATCCAGGCTACACTATTTTTATTCGCAGTGCATGGATTTCAGTTGGAATCATATTCGCCACTGCTGCATACACCATGCGATGACAAGCGAGAGTATTTTTCCCTGTAAAATGAGCGCTGCTAATTTCTACCGTATAATGGCCGGCTCCACCAGCAGCGCCAGCGTGGCCTATATGCTCATCGCTGTCATCGATAATTTTTAAATAACTAGGCTGCAAAGCCTTTTCTAATAATTGCTGCATGTGGTGTATTCGTGGAGTGTTAGTCATGCAAAACTTATTTGTTATTATCTTCAGGCTGAATATACCGCAACAAAAATATACTTTGTGCAATGATAAATATTACCGTTAAACCCAAGGCGCCAAACAATTTAAAATCTACCCAAATGCGTGTCGAAAAATTATAAACTACAAATAAGTTCAATGCGCCCATCAAGGCAAAAAAAGCTACCCACCCTAAATTTAATTTATGCCACGTTGATTGTGGTAAATGGATGTTATGACCTAATATGCGTTGGATCAACGATTTTCCTTGAAAAAGATATTCGCTCGCAAGAAAGGCAATGGCAAATAACCAATAAATAACAGTCGGTTTCCATTTAATAAAAATATCATCATGCAATAACAAAGTAATCGTGCCTAACACGACGATAGAAACGGTGCTGACCACCAGCAATGTATCAACTCGACGATGTCGGAACCAGATATAACCAAATTGCAGGATCGCCGCTACGATGACCACAGCGGTGGCAACATAAATACCTTTAAGTTGATAAGCAATAAAAAACAAAATAATCGGCAAAAAATCAAACAGTAATTTCATAATTTTTATCTCAGTTTTGAGTAATTGGGTATAAAAAAGACATTATACCATAATTTATAGCTCTATACACAGTTTTAGACTAAACTGAAAAATTACCATGCAAAGGACTGCGTAATCAATGCCACAAATTTTTGTCATACACCCCAACAACCCGCAATCGCGTTTAATACAGCAAACGGCTCATGTTCTTCAGCAAGGTGGAGTGATCGCTTTACCCACTGATGCAGCGTATGTTTTGGCATGTCATATGGGCGATAAAGACGCATTGGAGCACATGCGAGCGATTCGACAACTGGATGAAGAACATTTGTTTACTCTCATGTGTCGAGATCTTTCTGATTTAAGTACATACGCGCAAGTGAGTAACACTGCTTATCGCGTGTTAAAAAAACTTACGCCAGGCGCTTTTACCTTTATTTTACCAGCTACTCGCGATGTGCCACGCCGTTTATTACATCCAAAACGTAAAACCATAGGTTTGCGGATTCCGGATAATAAAATTTGCCAAGCGTTATTAGCTGAATTAGGCGAACCGTTGTTGACAACGACACTGCAATTACCAGCGACAGAATGGCCGCTCACTGATCCGCATGAAATAGAACATCAACTGGATGATCGCATCAATCTCATTATCGATGGCGGTAGTAGTCACATCGATACCACGACCGTCATTGATTTCACCAGCGGCGCACCTGAGTTAGTGCGCCAGGGGATGGGTGATGTCGGTGGTATGTTTTAGATGTAAGAAAACGGATTCCATGGACTTGCCGGTTCAGCTTTTGATGCGGGTTTCGTTGCTGAGGTAGACAAAGGATGATGAAAGCCTGCGCTTGATCGCCCAGCTGTAATATTACTTGATAGTCGCTGTTCAAACTCTTTAGTAGAACCAACAATAATTGGAGGTAATTCCGCTTCACGGTCCTCTTTTTGTAAAAGAAAAGCTTTAGCATCTTGTGTTGTTGATTTAACTGTACCATCGTTAAAAAAGAATTTTCTCTCTTGGTACTCGCCTGAGGAGCTGAAGGCTTTCTGAGAAATGGAGTTTGAAGAGCTTACGGGCATTGGCGTGGGTTTAGTGGAGGAGCTGGATGAACTGCTAGATGAGGTTGAAATGGACGGAGTGGGTGTAGTGCCTGTAACTCTTAATGGGGCTGCCCAGTTAAGAAACTTATCCCCAGAGCTGCGTTGAGAATCTGAACTTGCAGCAGATATCGATGAAGTGGATGCTACTGGTTGTGTAATGCTAGCGGATTTAACATTCAAAGTAGGCGGAGAAAGTAAGCTTTCCCGAGGTGAAACTAAAGCCTGTATAGTTTGTGTTGGCGCTGCATGAGTCGGTGGTTGGGATATTGATGTAGTAACAGGCGACGGGTCAGAAGAAGTTTTTGTTAAGCCATTTTGCGATTGTTGTATTGGTGCAGGAGGATCAGAAGTAAATATAGATAGAATTGACGAAAAGAAGGAGTTAGAACTGGTACTTTTATGCATGGTTTGCGAGGAATCAGAGGATACTTCTTTCACATCAGCGGATCTTTGATATGAATCGTCCGATGTAGAAATTTGCGCCCGCGATGGAGCCGACATTGTTATTGTCGGAGTTTGCGAATCAGAAATAACGGCATACTTACCCTCTAAGCTTTTTATCATTTCCTTTATTTTTGGAATATATTTTTCAGCGAGGATTGATGAATGTTTACTAAGTTTTTCCTGCAGCAATTGTAGCTCTGAAATAACTTTAGTTTTTTCATCTTGAATTTGAGTCAGATCTAGTTGCGGCAACCGCTGGAAAAAGTAAGAGCAATCATGATCTTCAAATTTAAAATCAGGCTGAGAAATAAGAAAACCAAAGATATGAAGTACAATATGACAATGTTGAACAGAAATGTTATGGGCAAACAACCTTATAATGTTACCCTTTTGAGTCAATAGCTTACTTAGGTGCTGAGCTTTTTGCTTATTAGCAAGAAGCGTATTTTCATCTTGGAATTGTTTATCATCCACAACTAAGGGATCTAAATATCGGGCTTTCAAATAAGTCAGCAAAAAGTAGTCACCGTGCATATCTGCAAGTATTTCGCTTTCCCAGCAAAATTTTTTATGATAAATAATAAGCGGGTCCAAATAAATTAAAGCTTCAAGCGATGCTGGTTGGCCTAAGATAGTTTTTCCATCCTCATCTTTTGTTACATTATTATATCGAGCTGTTAAAATAGAGTCCGTAATTAATTCACGTAATTGTGCTAGAATTGGAGCGTTGCCCTGGCTATATGAAGAGCTTAAGTCGCGAGGAGAGTTGATAAAGCGTTCATTTGCAGGAATTTCATAGTCATCTCCCTTACACCAACTAATATCCTTTTCATTATTTAAATAAATTTTGCAGTCAATCGGTGCTTGGAATTTTTTATAATCAAGTAAAGGCGTTAAAAAATTAATAAGCTCTTTTTTTACAGACGTTGTTTTTTCTTCAAAGAGTTTTGCAATTTCATGGAAATTAAAATTAAATGGCTCAGTATCAGTTATAAACACAATGCTGCTAAATTCGGGGTACATACATCATCCTCCAATAACGGCATTTATGACTTTTATTGGTACGTCGTAAACGCGAGAGTAAATTTATAATTTATCAATATTCAAGTTTTTATTTTTAGGGTCTTAATCTTTATGCTGTACTCAGGGTTGGTTAAAATGGCAACTTCAAACTCGCATCTAACCCAAGCAACATCTCTCGAAAACTTTGTTGAATCCGCTCTAATCCTGATTGATTATCCGATTCAAAACGCAAAATTAAATATGGTGTGGTGTTAGAAGGTCGCACTAAACCCCAGCCATCGGCAAAATCAACACGTAAACCATCAATGGTATGTAAAATGGCTCCAGGAAAATTAGCAGCTTTAATCAACAATTCCATAAAGCCAAATTTTTTGCTTTCCGCCATCGGTAATTTTAATTCGGGTGTATTAATACTATTGGGTATAGTTTGAAATAACTCCGCACTGCTAAGGGGTTGTTGGGTTAAAATTTCTAGCAAGCGTGCGCCAGTATACATTCCATCATCAAAACCGAACCAGCGTTCTTTAAAATAAATATGACCACTCATTTCACCCGATATCAGGGCACCACATTCATGCATTTTGTTTTTAATTAGAGAATGCCCAGTTTTATACATTAACGGCACGCCACCACTTTCTCGAATGATGTGAGCCAAATGTTTCGAACATTTTACATCATAAACGACTAAATTACCAGGATTACGCGCAAGGATATCTTTAGCAAATAAGGCTAATTGGCGATCCGCCCAGATAATATCGCCCTCATTGGTGACCACACCTAAACGATCGCCATCGCCATCAAAGGCAAAACCAATATCGGCCTGGGTTTCTTTTACTGTTTGAATTAAAGTGGTGAGATTTTCAGGGACGCTGGGATCGGGATGATGATTCGGGAAATTACCGTCGATTTCTTCATATAAAGCAATCACTTCGCAGCCTAATGCGTTAAATAAACGGGGAGCTAATTCACCGGTCACACCATTACCGCAATCAAGAACAATTTTGACTGGCTGAGTCAGTTTAATATGATTAGTAATTTGTTCAATATAACGATCTTCAACGTCAGCGCTTTCTAATCGACCATGACCTTGAGTAAAATCTTCATTCTGAATGCGGTGATAAAGGTGTTGAATATCTTCGGGAGTTAACGTCTTCTCGGCGATAACGATTTTAATGCCATTGTAGTTAGGAGGATTATGGCTGCCAGTTAATATGACGCCAGAAGAATGTCCGAGAATGTGTGTTGCATAATACAAGACGGGGGTAGGTTGCATGCCGATATCAATCACATTACAGCCGGTAGATAATATGCCTTGTTGCAAGGCCATCATTAAATGCGGGCCCGAAAGGCGGCCATCGCGTGCAGTAATGATGCTCGTTTCACCTTGTGCTAATACTTCAGAACCTATCCCTCGGCCAATGGCATAGACGGAAGATTCATTTAATTGAGTTTCAACGATCCCTCGAATGTCATAAGCCCGAAAAATTTCCTGCGCAATTTCCATGTTCTTTTGTACCATCATTAAGCTTTATAAAGAGCCACATTCTACATTTTCCTCGTGCTCACTGCAACGGAACATGAAAAAAATAACTTTTTTCTGAATTTCATGAAATTTCCGTAGCCTGGATGGAGCGCTAGCGAAATCCGGGGTGCATACCCCAAGGTCAGACCGTCGTCCCGCGGCTTGTCCGCGGGATCCAGAATACATCGTCATCCCCGGATTTCGCTAGCGCTCCATCCAGGCTACAGGAACTAGAATACTTGCGAAAACCCGGTGGGTAGCGTATTCTTTGCTCCTTATTCAATTGGAGAGGTACCGAAGTGGTCATAACGGCACCGACTCGACAAAAACGGCAGGATAGCCGTTTTGGACGCGCGAAGCGCGGGGCGCAGCCCCGAGGCACATGGATGTGCCGAGTCCAATCGGTCGGGGGCGTGAGCTCCCGACCATACAGACCTTGAGATAGAGATTTATGCATTGGAGAGGTACCGAAGTGGTCATAACGGCACCGACTCGAAATCGGTCGGGGGCTAACGCCCCACAAGGGTTCGAATCCCTTCCTCTCCGCCACTTCCTTAAATGGTAACTAACCTATGGCTATCCCTATAAACAACATCGCCAGCTTTGATATCGACGCACAAAATTGCTTTACTCCCGTTTGCCCTAATGAACTACCCGTGCAAGATGGAGAAAAAATTGTCGATGAGCTTAATCGACAGGCAAAATATGCTACCTATCGACTCGGCAGTAAAGATGCTCATTCTCCAGCCGCAAAGTGGATAGCAACAGCGGAGGCGCCGATATTTTCTCCGATAAAAGATGAAAATATCGATATGCGTTGGCCGTTACATGCGGTGCCCGGCACACAAGGATTTGAACTTATTCAAGGCTTACCCGCGGTAAAAGACTATAATTTTTTTGTTTGGAAAGGTATCGAACTAGATATGCATCCTTATGGTGCTTGCTACCATGATTTAAAGGGTAAGTTAAGTACTGGCGCAATTGAATTTTTACGAGCGCATCATGTCCAATTAGTTATTGTTGGTGGCTTGACAACAGAATACTGCGTGAAGACAACTGTGCTAGACTTATTGAAAGTGGGATTTCAAGTGATTGTGAATTTAGCAGCGTGCAGGGGCGTGACGCCAATACATGTTGAAACAGCGCTTCAAGAAATGCAGGCAGCGGGGGCTGTTATCGTTCAATCCGCAGCAGAGCTGCCAGATGTGATTAACAAGTTGGTATTACTGTGATTATTAAATCGTTATTAGACACAGATTTTTATAAGTTTACTATGATGCAAGTCGTGTTGCATCAGTTTCCTTCTGCTATGGTGGAGTATCGTTTTAAATGCCGCACCGAAGGTGTAGACTTGCGCCCCTATGCGACAGAAATTCGCGATGAAATTAATCAACTGTGCCAATTACGTTTGACTCGAGATGAACTTCAATATCTTAGCAAAATCAGCTTTTTCAAAGATGACTTCATTGAGTTTTTAAGAATATTTGAATTGAACCCTGAGTTTGTGAATATTGACGCAAGCGGCGAAGAATTTGCTTTAACCATTCAAGGCCCCTGGTTACATACTATTTTATTTGAAGTGCCCATATTGGCGATTATTAGCGAAGTATTTTATCGTAATACACAACCGCAAGCAGATTACGAAGAAGGTAAACGCCGGTTACGCGACAAAATCACCTTTTTAAAAGAAAAAACTGCCGGCGAAGAATTTAAATTTACGGAATTTGGTACTCGCCGCCGTTTTTCAGGCGCATGGCATGCACATATTATTGAAGAGTTACAAAAAGAATTACGCAATAATTTAGTCGGAACCAGCAATGTTTTTTATGCTAAAGAATTTGGCTTGTCTCCGGTCGGCACCATGGCACATGAATATTTACAAGCGTGCCAATCACTCGGCCCACGTTTGGCCTACAGTCAGAAGTTTGCTTTAAGTAAATGGGCACAAGAATATCGCGGTGAACTAGGCATCGCATTGTCCGATGTGTTTGGTATGGATGCATTCTTAAAAGATTTCGATTTATATTTTTGCAAATTATTTGATGGCGCACGCCACGATTCCGGCGACCCATTTGAATGGGGAGAAAAATTATTAGCACATTATCGCCGTATGGGGATTGACCCTAAAACCAAAACCTTTGTTTTTAGCGATGGATTAAGTTTCGATTTAGCCGTGCAGTTATTCAATTACTTCCATAAACAAGTGAATGTCAGATTCGGTATTGGCACCTATCTAACAAATGATTTAAGCTACCCAGCCCTGCAAAATGTGATCAAAATGGTCTACTGCAATGGCCAACCCGTAGCCAAAGTCTCCGATTCTCCAGGCAAAACCATGTGCCCCGATCCATCGTATTTGGCGTATTTGAAGCAGGTATTCAATATTACCTAATGCCGCCCGGATCCACTAACATTGAACACCCTCATTCAACGCGAGACCGGCGTAGGGGCAATTCACGAATTGCCCCTCTTAGCCTCTGTCCAAGCTCCACAAAAAGCCGTGAGTTAGCCGTCTATGGTTAAAAACCGACGGTATACATCAAAACAGAGCGATCAACCACGACACCTTACAAACGACACCAACCAGATAAAATACCCCACCCCAAACAAAAATTACCCCTTGAGCAAATCCCCAAATATCTTTATACTTCCCCCTTCCTTCCGAGGGATCATTTCCCCTCCCAAGGTGCCCATCATCACCATCCCATGCTGGAATAGCTCAGTTGGTAGAGCAACTGATTCGTAATCAGTAGGTCGGAGGTTCGACTCCTCTTTCCAGCACCAAACTTAAAAGGCCCCCTAAACGGGGTAGAGCCAATTAATAACAATCTAACAATGTCTGTTGTAATTTATCTTGTTCACAATTGTATGGATTGCGTATCCAATCTTTAACAGATATAACAGTGTTATTTATAAATGCATATTCCTCTTTTACATTTATAGTATTAAATGGTATTTTATTTTTTGCATTAGGGTTATGAATCATAATAAAGTCATTAAAAACATCATGATCTGGAGAAGCATTTTTTCCTGAAATGATAACGGCACTTAGTGAAGCAAATCTCTTATCTAAAAAGATGTCTTTTCTTATTAAACTATCATTATGTTTTTGAATTGCGTCTTGGAGTGTTAAATATAGGGTATCATCAACTTCTTCTCTTGGATCAATACTAAATCGGATGGCTGGAGGACCAAATGGAAAAAAGGTACCTATAATGTGATGGGGAATTAAATTAAAGCCTATTTTATTATAGTAAGAAATAAGATCACTAAAAGGAATCTCACCATATAAGCCAATTACGATAATAAATGGATCTGTTTTTTCAATTATACCCGTACTTAAATAGGCTTTATATCGTGCTTCTTTTTTAGGAGCTCCAATCATTTTTTCATGTAATGCATTTATTATCATTAATTGAATTTTCTGTATATCTGGAGTATGAACTCCCCCGTTTGTTTTGTCTTCTATGCGGTTTTCGTCAGATGAAAATTGATTTTGTGGAGTTGTACACTCAATGAAAATTTTTTCTTCGCCTCTATGAAGAAGAAAGTCAGGACTTGCTTTATTTTTTCGACTTGGAGAACTTAGATGAAAATCACTATTATTTTCGGCTAAAATTTTCGCAGTCAAAATTTCTGTATATTTAGTTGAAATGTACTTTGGAGATTTATCTAGTTTTCTAAGAAAATCTTTATCTAACACGTGAGAGTAGTTGGGATACCATTCATTTATTCGGTTTAACATATTTATCTCCTTTTGAATATAGTTAAGATGAGTACTTAAACATGGGGGCAAATAGCGAGGTAGCCCTCATTACACGCGTGATAATTTCGTTTTCTAACTTAATATCGAGACGCGTTTTAATGGGGGCTACCTCGCTTATTTTACATAACAATTTCATTAAGTAAGAAACATTTCCTAATAATCTTTACTGGCTAGATGGTTTACTCGATCTTAGACCAAGTGGAACAGAGAACTTGATACGATTGACCGCAGAGTTTTTTACAGTACTATTTGCCCCAATATTAGCTTCGAGGCCAAGTACTTTTACTCCAGCTTTGCCTCCATTGTTACCAGTAGTTTCAGCAGTAACTGCAACATCGAATTCAATCTGTTGGAAGTAGCGCCCCACAATGTGATCGTATGATACGTCAGTTTTTGTCGAGGTGCTTTTATTAAAAGGGAAGCATATTGCATCGCCTTGTTCCTTCAGTTCGATTCTAGCAGCGTCAACCCCATTTATGATAGAAACCAAAACACTGTTTATAAATTCTGTTAATTCCATAATAAATCCTCATTATAATTAATAGATAAGGGATATATGAGGGCAAAGTTTTATTTTGCAAGCGGAAAATGTAATTTAAGTAATTAATTGGCAGCGACGTAGTAAGGGATTATCAGATTTTGCCGGAACAAAATGCTACTAGCTTTGGTTAGAAGATCGTGCGTTAAATAACAAATATATCTTGAGGATCTTGTTTTCATTAATATGAGCTACATCACCATTAAATCATTATTCAGCGATATAAAAATATTTTTGCTGAGCGAATTAAGATTATCCAACGCTTCTTCATAGGTTGGTTTCTTTTCGCCATAAACCATAGCTTGCATAAAATCACTCCAGTTTTTTGCCCACAGGGTATTTCCCTTGAGCGTTAATAAAGCACTCTTAATTTCCTCGACTGGATTCTTAGCATAATCTTTATTTTGATTTTTATAACGACTAACATCTTCATTGATAAGTCTGCTAATCAGTGTGTAAACATCCTTATTCATGGCTTCTTTAGTCTTAATACAATAAAGATCGTAGATATGTCTCACTAATGTCGGATCAGAAAAAGCATCTGGTTTTCGATTGGCATTTGCTGCTCTTCTGGTAAAAGCAACCCATTTTTCTGCGGCTGTTTCACTGACAGCAACACATGCCAACATTCTGCTTGGGTGCTCGGCGATATCGCCTAAAACTTGCTGAATTAAAGTTGTTATAGGCAATGATGAAATAGGTAGCTTTGATGTGACAACCATAAATTCAAGCTGTATATGCGGTCTCAGTACTAAATTTTTTTCATATAGCGAAGGATACAACAATGCAAATTGGAAATAATTACCAGCATCTCTAACCTTAAAATCCTCATCGGACACTGAAAACCCTAATCGCTTAAAGTGTGTAATTAGTTGCTCACGAAACTCACGTAATTTATTTCGTCGCTGGTTCAGACTGAGTTTTTCTCCCGCTTCAGTTAGATGAATACGAAAATCACAATCTTCTGACATTCGTTCAACAATGCGGTGAGCCTTAGCAAGAGCAGTCCCGCCTTGAAAAACTAAGGTAAAATATTCGTTATTCAACTCTGATATTGCATGAATAGCTCTAGTTACATGAAAATCTTTTTCAACGATGGATGGGGTATTAAGATTGAGTAAGTCGGTAGTTTCAATAACTAATGCATCTAACCTAATAGGATCATACGGAATACTCAAAAGGAAACTCCCTATTTTTATAGCTGACTTTTCGTCTAAAGCGTTTACCTATAATGGTAACTGGAGATGCTGGAATCTGAGTTGAGCGTCCTTCGTTATAGAGTCGTTCATATTCTGAAATAGCCCACGGTATACCCATCTTGGTGAGAGCTTCTCGCATAATTTCAATAAAACCGCGTGGTAAAATGGATTCACCTTTTCTGAATAGGGAGGGTCGTAGGGGCGCGTAAATACCATAGCCGAGACGCGCTAATCTACCTTTTTTTACAAGAGAAGATAACGCTCGACTTAACTGCCTTTCAGAGCCGCCTAATTGAATTAAGTCACTCCGCAAAATAGCGATACTATCGGTGGACTCTATATTTTTCAATACAATATATTCAAATGAATCTTCATATTTAACTTTCATGGTACTCACCAACCAACAATGGACAATTAAAGTATATCTCTTTTTCATCGTTATGTCAAAAATGGACAATTAAAATTGTTTCTAATATTTATAGGCAAAAATGGCGAATTATTGACAAATTAGGTATAAATTTACGAAAAGTATTAGAAACAAAATAGGCTATAACTCATTGAAAAACTTAATCTTTATTCCACTTGAAAACAATGATTCGTAATCAGTAGGTCGGGGGTTCGACTCCTCTTTCCAGCACCAACACCAGATTTAAAATGCCTCCTGATATGGGCTAGAGCCTAGTTTTCAGGATTTATCTCACTAAAGGTGTCGTAGAAACATTTGCCTCGGTCATTGTGGGCGGAGTGAGCGGGCGTTGCCAAAATGTTTGACGTGCCAGATAATAACCCATAACGCAACCAGTAGCCGCAGCCACGGCTATCCCTAATGGACCACCGAGGACAGCCGCAACGGTGCTGAAAGCAGCAGCCGTCAGCACTATATGTGCAGCGTAATGCGTAAATATTTTTAAGTTATAACTGTGTTTGTATGTGTTAATATACTTTTCCACATGGTCGTGTAGTGCAGTGGGGTACAGTGGGCTTCGACAAAAAGTATCTAACGGAGTATTTTTTTCTATCGTTGTACTATGCATGTTTTTATAGTGGTTTCTACGAGAAGTCACGAGATATTGGACACAAGTATGGGTGTCAGTCGCAAAACTAATCATTTCCCGATATTCATTGACCAGTTGTAATAATGCTTTCGGATCCTGTCGGCGTGCATCATACTGTTTATGAGGGTCAGCAAACCACGTTCGGAGGTCATTACTGTTTTTTTGTTTATCTTCAAGTTGTTGAATGGCAACTTCCAGTGTTGGGATGCTATTTGTTTCATAAACAGGTGCATTTTCCTGTCTCTGATAATACGCTAAAAGACATTTCAAGACCTGGATGGACTGCGTCAACAGTTGATTTAATGTCTCTAATTCGTTAAGTGTTGGACGTTGTTTATTGTTATTAACCGTATGCTCACTTATCTTAGCATCACAATCACAATACGCAACGAAATAAGCCACAGATTTTAGAGCGCTTTGTCGTATTTCTTGCGAAATAATGGCTGTTTCTGTTGCGGTAATGTCCGATAAAAATGCATCAACCATGCGAATGGCATGTTCATAATGAGCAGTATATTGTTCTGCCTCTGCCATATTGTGAGGTGGATTAGCCTCATCATGCCGCTGTTTTTCCTGCAGTTCTTGCAATAAGAAGTAGATGGTATCCATCAAAACGGGGGCATTTTCTTTTTCTATACTGGTATGATAGCGGTATTTTGCTACTAAATCCGCAATTTTTTGTGCAAGACTATTTTTTGCAGTACTATAACGTACAAAGAGGTTAATTGAGCTAAACGGTGAATGCACAAACGTATCGTTGCTCCTTATTTCCTCGATAACCGCATTGTTTGCTGTATTGGGCATTGACCGCAATTTTCCTATCACTTTTCTCGCCTGAGAATAATGACTTATACGATTATTTAATGTGGCAATATTATTGGTCGGATTAGCATCGTACTGGTTTTGTATTTCTTGCAGCTCCAACAATAAAAAGTCGATGATAGTTGGTAAGTATGTATATTCCAATGAAGTCGCAGGAATACGTTTTTTCTTCTTATTTAGCTGATCGATTTCTTTGCTGAGGGCGTACTGTAAGTAGGGCAATAGAGTCGTATTTATTAATTTCAATGCGTAGTGTTGTTTTGCGTCTGGCTCAAGAGGAGCCTCAGACTTTAGGCTGTCATTGACGA
>CAZULF010000003.1:0-42985 GCA_964621215.1 uncultured Legionellales bacterium
CAATGCATATTCCGGTGTCATTAGCTTTGTTTGATCATGAAGGAAGAAAAGTTGTAGCCGATACGTTGATTGAGTTAACAGATACATCACAAACGATCCTATTTGAAAATATGCCTAGCAAGCCAGTGCCATCATTATTACGTAATTTCTCAGCACCGGTTAAGTTAAATTATAACTACACCACTGATGAGCTATATACTTTGCTGCATCACGATGATGACGCATTCAATCGTTGGGACGCGGGACAAAAGCTAGCTTATGCAATAATCGATGAGTTAATTGCTTCTTATAATACGCAACAACGTTATCACTTAGATGAGCGTTATCCGCAAGCTTTATTACACTTATTAAAGCAATCTCAAGCAGACCCTGCTTTGGTAGCACGTATTTTGCAATTACCCACACCGCAACAAATAGCAGAACGTTATACTAGGGATATTCCTGTTGAAGCCATAGTTATTGCACATCACACCTTGCGAGAAACATTAGCTCTTCGCCTATATGAGGCATTATCAGAAAAATATATTGCCTTATCGCATGAAAAATTAATGGATTATAATGCTAATGCCGCAGGCGTGAGACAATTACAAAATACGTGTTTATATTATATGGTTCACTCCAATAATGAAGAAGGAATGACACAAGCTATTGCGCAATATCATGAAGCCGATAATATGACAAACCGCTTAGCCGCACTCAGTGTTATTGCTAATCGAGAGCACCCTACCCGTCAATTATTACTTGATGATTTTTATTCGCGTTGGCAACAAGATGACTTGGTACTGGATAAATGGTTTGGGTTACAATCTACATCCGAGTTACCCAGTACTTTAGATACCATCAAAGATTTATTAAAACATTCCAGTTTTTCATATAAAAATCCCAATAAAGTACGCGCGTTGATTGGGGCCTTTGCGATGTATAATTTCGAACATTTTCATGGCATGGATGGAATGGGATATTTATTTTTAGCCGAGCAAGTACGTATTATCGATCGTATTAATCCGCAAATTGCGGCACGGTTGGTCACACCATTGACCTACTGGCAACCACAACAACCCTTACGACAAGATCTCATGCAACAAGCTTTGCAATCAATTTTGGATGAAAAACAGTTGTCTGCTAATGTGTATGAAATTGTGAGTAAGGCACTGAAGGGACTTTAAATGAAAAACTCATCCACCTACCTACGTATAATGCCTTACCTCGTCTGTTCCCTCGCTGCATTATTTTACGTATACGATTATTTCATTCAAGTTTCACCCGCTGTTATCACCCATCAATTGATGGCCGCGTTTAACATTGGTGCCGGTGGATTAAGCTTATTGGGCGCCTGCTTCTTTTACGCTTATGCCACCATGCAAATTCCTGCTGGACTATTATTGGATCGCTTCGGTGCTCGGAAATTATTATCCCTTGCAATTTTAATCAGCGGACTAGGTGTCATTTTATTTGGATTAACTTCTAGCTTTGCCGTTGCTGGTTTAGCACGTTTTATGATCGGCTTCGGATCGGCGTTTGCTTTCATCAGTACTTTATTTTTAGCATCGCATTGGTTTGCTCATCGTCATTTCACTTTAATTGCTGGTTTAGTTCAATTCGCCGGTTGTACCGGTTCTATTATGGGTGAAGCTCCGTTAGCACATGTGATTAATGCTTATGGTTGGCGTCCTACGTTAATCATCACTGGATTGATGACGCTTTTATTGGCCGGTTTATATTGGTTAATTATCCGTGATTACCGTCCAGGAACTGTGGTTCCTCCCGCCCCTAAAATTGGCATAACTCACGAGTGGCATACATTAAAACAAGTTTTAAGCATTCCTCAAGTTTGGTGGATTGCATTATGTGGTTTCTTTTGCTGGGTACCTGTTGCTACGTTAGGGGCATTATGGGGCGTGCCCTATTTGATGAAAGTGTATAATTGGACAAATACTCAAGCCGCGGGTTTTTGCTCATTATTCTGGATAGCGCTGGGTATCAGCAGTCCTCTTATTGGTTGGTGGTCTGATCGCATTAAAAACCGACGCTTGCCTTGCCATTTATGTTTTCTCGCCGGTTTAACAGGCGGCATTATGATTATTTTTGCCGATGATTTACCCGTTGCTGCCATGGCTTTGGCGTTAATATTATTAGGTATTTCCTGTGCTGTACAATCTCTTACGTTTGGCATTATTAAAGATATTCTTCCCCCTTCTATTTTCGGCACAGCGTCGGGTTTCGTCAATATGATGGCCATTACTGCTGGCGGTATTTCACAACAAATCGTTGGCCTAATGCTAGCCATCACCTGGGGACATGAAATGCTGAATGGCATACCCGTTTATAGTATAGAAAATTATCAGGTTGCGATTTTAGTCCTACCCATCGCCGCGTTGATAGGCTTAGGCATCAGCTGGTTCAAACTTAAGGAAACCCACTGCGAATTACGATACCCAGAGATCGAGGTGAGCTCTCTCGTGTAATCCCAAAAAAACCTTGACACTAACGAGGGCATTGTAGATAATGCGCACTCTCTTTACGCGCCCGTAGCTCAGCTGGATAGAGTACCTGGCTACGAACCAGGGGGTCGGGAGTCGACAAAACGGCAGGATTGCCGTTTTGGACGGCCGAAGGCCGGGCGAAGCCCGAGGCACATGGATGTGCCGAGTCAATCTCTCCGGGCGGTGGACCAGTTTAGTTTGAATGTGAATCGTAGTGTTAGTTGTTTTTTATGCGCCCGTAGCTCAGCTGGATAGAGTACCTGGCTACGAACCAGGGGGTCGGGAGTTCGAATCTCTCCGGGCGCGCCATTTTCTCATTATTCACCCCCCTCTTACGCGCCTGTAGCTCAGTTGGATAGAGTACCTGGCTTCGAACCAGGTGGTCGGGAGTTCGAGCCTCTCCAGGCGCGCCATTCATCCGAATCTCTCGCGAGAACTCCCGAAGGGACAGCCGCGCCATTTCTTATTTTTTAAAACTGCTACCGCTGTAATTTGTCGCCGGCACTGTTTCCATCTGAGTAGCACTTACACAAAGACCACTTACTATTCCCGCGATTAACAAGGGATTTTCATAAGCAAATGCGGCAAACGCAGCTGCTACATTACCTGCATCCTTAACTAGCTCTCCCGCGGTGGGTATATAACTAAAAAAGCCTGTATTTGGACGTATATTAGAAAAAAATAACGATTTTGCTGGCATTGTTGTTTTCCTTTATGAGTGATATTTAGTCACATTAGGATAGCTAAAGATGACCGGTGTGTAAAGACGTTATGCTTTGTTAAATCTATTTTCTACTTTAGTAGAGTAGGACGTAGCCTGGATGCAGCGCAGCGGAATCCGGGATTCTCGAATAGGAAACCCGGATTCCGCTGCGCTGCATCCAGGCTACATCGATTGATAAACATCTAGCCTTTCTCTCTATTCCCCTTTATAATCAATCTGCAAACTACCTATTTTTGCTAACCAAGGAAGGCATAGGCAAACATGAATAATCCTATTATTCACATCGAAGGGCTCACCAAGCGTTACCCGCATGCGGAAGAAAATGCTTTGCGCGGCTTGGATTTATCTGTACAAGCAGGCGAATTTTTTGGTTTGTTAGGTCCCAATGGCAGTGGAAAAACTACTACTATTTCAATTCTGTGCGGTTTAATTCCTCTCACGAGTGGCCATATCACCATTGCTGGTCATAAAATCCCCGGGCACTTGAATCCTATCAAGCCATTAATCGGCCTAGTGCCGCAAGAAATTGCACTTTATCCTAATCTTACCTTCAAAGAAAATTTACAATTTTTTGGCCAACTCTATGGCTTGCGTGGTGCCTTGTTGAAAAAACAAATAGCAGAATGTATTAAAATTGCTGGCCTTGAAGGTTTCTTAGATAAAACGATAAAAACGTATTCTGGCGGCATGAAGCGACGAGCAAATTTAGCAGCAGGTTTATTGCATCAACCAAAAATTTTATTTTTAGATGAACCGACCGTTAATGTTGATCCGCAATCACGTAATGTGATTTTTGATATTTTGCAACAGATCAATCAAGCCGGCACCACTATTATTTATACCACTCATTATTTGGAAGAAGCACAACAATTCTGTGACCGCGTTGCAATTATGGATCAAGGCAAAGTCTTGTGCCAAGATACACCGAAAAATCTGATTGCGAGAACGCCGGATTGTTATGATTTAGGTGAAGTATTTTTAAGTTTAACCGGGCGGCATTTACGGGATTGATTTGACTGGATGCCAGCCTTCGCTGGCATGACAAAGTTGGGATGAGATGAAGATATATGAAAATAGTAGCTGCGATCAAAAAAGAATGGATTTTACTTTGGCGCGACAAAATTGGGCTGGTGATTTTATTTCTTTTGCCTATGTGTTTAGTTTTATTTATTAGTTTAACCTCAACCGATCATGGTGATAACAAACCATTAAATAAGCTTAATATTCTAGTGTTGGATCACGATCATCAAGCAGTAGGCACCAGTTATAAAAAAGCATTAGAAAAAGTTTCATTATTCAACGTCGTTGCTCCTTCTGAAAACATACACACTGTAGAAGAAGCAAAAACAGCTATTCGTAACCATGAATATCAAGCCGCACTGGTCATTCCTGCAAAATCCACGCAAAAAATGAATACCTATTTACAATCCAAAATGATGCGATCAAAATCTAAAGCCAAAGCTCCTGATAGCATTCAATTATATTTAGATTCGGGTATGCAATTACAAGTACAAAACACTGTTATTTCAACGGTGAACCTCATTACCAGTCAGCTGGAAACCGCGACTGTCTCTGCCATGCTTGGAAAAGCCATACATCAACCTCGCTTTAGTTTAGAACCTAATTTTATCGATGTGTCCACTGACTATGTTAGTTTGACTGATGGAGGTAAACCCGCCAATAGCGTGCAATATAACGTTCCTGCATGGACGTTATTTGGTATGTTTTTCATTGTGATTCCTTTAGCGGGTGTGATGGTGCGCGAACGCGAATTAGGAGTGCACCAACGTTTAGAAATCGCACCGGTATGGCATTTGAATCTCATGTTAGGCCGCATCATTGCTTTTGTAGGATTAAATCTAATTCAATTATGGTTAATGCTAGCAGTCGGTGTTTATATTTTACCGTTATTCGATATGCCAGTATTAGAAATCTCGCATCATGTCGGATTAATATTTGCCACCGGCATTTGTGCTTCGCTTGCCGCTACTGGCTTCGGATTGTTGATCGGTACGTGGGCTTCAACCTATGAACAAGCCACTGTAATAGGACCCTTTATCATCGTTATCGCTGCCGCCATCGGCGGCATCATGGCTCCCATCGATCTGATGCCACATTTCTTACAAACCCTCAGCGGTTACTCTCCTCTCAACTGGGCACAAACCGCCTTCGTTGATATCTTCGCTCGCAATGCGGATTTGCGTCAAATCATGCCCGAATTACTCAAGTTGCTAGGCTTCTTTGTTCTAATGCTTGGCTTGTCGTTGCTGAAATTGGTTCGGCTACGATAGGTGCCGAGGGTTCGGGTTGAAAGAAAATAGAAACCGTATGATATTTGTCTTTTTTAGGAGCGGTCGTCTCCATTTCTGTGGACCTGGATGTCTGGCTTTGCTGATATGACAATTCAGATGTTCCTGATTCACAAACTTCCATACTATCTGATGGTGCAGGTTGTGTTCCCTTCCATTTTGCTATAATCGCTTGATAACGAGTAATAATAGTATTTATGTCTGGCCGTGCAGCAGGATCTGAACTTAACATCTCTGTAATGAGTGTCGTCATTTCAACTTTAAGCAAATCCAGGTTATCTACTGACTCTAATCGCTGAAAGAGATGTCGATCTGTTATAGAGTCCTTTCCCTCATGGCAGTAGAGAAAGTTCCAAAGGACTTCTTGATCCGTGTCAGATGGGTTGGTAAAACTTAGATTATACGTATTTGCTCCTACACGTGCTGTAGGTAAAGTACCCTTCTCGCGAGGCATGAAAAGCATAACGCTTTTTTTAAAAACATTAAAAGCATCAAGCGCCTCCAGTCCTCCTAATATATAAATGAGGCCTTGGGCTAAGCCATAGATATCTATGGCGTGAGACTGTATCGGCTCTATCTTAAAAAGGTTTTTAATATAAGCGATTTTCTTTCCGTTAATAGCAAAACACTGACGCGTGACTTCCGGAGCCATATATCCATAGGTTGTCCCTGTCATGGTTGTCTTCACTTCACCTAACTCATACGCTGAACCCCAATCGCCAATGGACATTCTTTGAAGCAGGGGATCTAAAAAAACATTATCAAGCCGAAGATCGTTATGTACAACCCCAGGCAAATATACTTGCTGATAATAAGTCTGCAAATATAATTCACCTAAATCTAAAGCCTCGCTAACAAAAAGGCGAGTTTCTTTTAATAAATGGTAAATAGAAATACCTGCATAGTGCATAATAAAGCTATCAGTTGGTGGGTTCAGATTATGTAATTTATATAGGGTGGTCTTATAACGTGTGGCTGTTGGCGATACCGTACCCATAGCATGTTCTGCTGCTGCAAATTTAGAATAATCTAAATACATTTTTTCGACATATTGGCCGCCATTTTGTTGAATTCGTAAGCCTTGTTGCTCGTCTAAGATTGCTCTTACTTTGGCGATATTAATTCTAATAAAAGAACTGTCACCATATTTTAATTGCGTAGCTTTTGTATATGAAAAAACATCGATTACCGGTTGATCGGGTAAAGTTTTTCTCCCCTGACGTAAAACCAAAACGCATTTCAGACTTTTCGTAGTGGTGTGATATACAATAAGGTGATTATTTTGGGTGTTTTCCACAAGCTCATAGTTAACAACAGTCTTAGAATCTCGAGAAAAACCTTGTAAAAAATTATAAACATATTGAGCTAAGGGTGGGCTCTGCTTTAACGTCTTACAAAAATCCTCAAATTCCTGTTTTAAGAATTTTTCTCGTGGTAATTGTTGTTGTTGATAAATTTCAGTTAAGCGAGACCACATAATTTCATTTCCCCTCATGTAAGAGTAGGAACTGTTTGTAATTCAACTCTGCTAAGCAGTGCGAAGTGTAAACAATCCCCAGTTATAATATGATTTATTTTACACGCAAAGATGTTGCGTTCTTTCAGCTAAGATTGATTTCACTTCTTCATCAACCGTATGATGGGTTTTGAAGAATGCCAACCCGCTGTTTTTCACTCGGACACATTGAATAAGTCGATTACGATCTTCATGGTTAAATTTATTGTTGGTCAGATTTAATCTTCGCAGACTAGTATTTTTTTCTAAGGCTTGTTCAAAAGCATTTGCACAGCTGCCATTATCCTCACTACCCAACTGATTTTCAGAAAGGTTTAATTCTTGCAATACGCTATTGTTCATCAATAGCTTTGCGAGAGCGACTCCTCCTGTCGATCCAATTTTATTGGCATGTAAATCTAGTGATGTTAAAGCGCTATTTGTTTCTAATCCTTTAGCGAGAACCATAGCATGATCATCGTCAATATCATTCCAATGTAGCAAGAGTGCTTGTAAAATTTTATTCGTTTCTAGTATTGTGCTAAGTAGCTGTATTTCTGCTATTTGTAACGCGCAGCTACCCAGGTCAAGCCATGTTAGTTGGGAACCTGCTTGGAGGATATTAACTATCGAAAAATCGTTCAAGCAATCAACTGTTTCTCGATGTCGACCACTAGACCAAAAACTCACTGCAAGTGGTTGCTGCCTCTTCGATAGAGCAGTAGCAAGTAACTGCGTATTTTTGGCAGAAAAAATATTATTACCTAGATCTATTGCTTGTAAGCCCTGATTATCTAATAAGGCTTGTGCCAAAACTCCCATATCGTTATCGTCTGACGTCATAGCATCTGAAGAAAGATCCTTAAAAAAGTTAGCTCTCAAATCTAAAAAGTTTAATGTACTATTGGTTAACAAGGATTGCGCCAAACTCCGTACTGCTTCAGAGCTAATTTTATTACCTCCAAAATGCAAAGCTTTTAGTGTTGTGTTTGTTGCCAGAGCAGCTGCAAGAGGGGTTTTATCTAATGGATAAATGCATGTTATGTTTCGCGGGCGTTCAGGGTCTTGTTGCTCCCATTTATCATCTATTCGAAGCGATTCGAGTCGAATACTGTTGTCAGCTAAAGCTGCAGCTAGAACCTTTAGACCCTCATCAGTAAAACGATTGAATTGAAGGCTGAGATGTTTCAAGCTGTGATTTTGCTTTAACGCCTCGGCTAATGGTAGTAACCCTTCATCACCGAATTCATTATTATTGAGATTAAGGCCTTCCAGAGTTGTGTTCTTACTCAATGCACCTGCTAATGCCCTTACGCCCACATTACCAATCTTTTGATAGCTTAGATCAAGAAAATTAATCCAGGTATTATTAGCTAAATGCGGCGCAAGAGATAGAATAAATTTATCCTCAAAGTAATCTTTAGAATAGATACCTTCTATGGACTTTATTTTTTTTTCGCCAATCATTCTACCTCGTGTATTGCGACCAGTAAGATTAAGAGGACCTTTCTCTGGATGCGTTTTGTTAGTATTACCAACTAATAATAATATATCAAAAAAACGCTCTGGCGTTTGTTGCGCTGTAGTCATTATGTCATAGATATGATTGAGATTTATTTTAGTCATAGTGTTACTCCTTAGTTATTTTGATTGGATGCCAGCCTTCGCTCACTAGCGTCCAGGGAAAGTGTATAAGAGTTGTCATCCCGAGCACAATAACCCTTTTTACAGCAATATTCAAAGAAAAACATTGCTAAGTCATATAATCTTCGTAAGTAGTAGCGAGGGATGACACATTTGCAAGCGCTTTCCCCAGATGCGAGTGAGCCTTCGCTGGCATGACAACGTAATTTTTAAATTTTCACTGCCATGGCTATACAAAGCAAAGTGATATTGAGAATCGAGAAGCTAAACATTTTGCGAGCCCAGGTACGATCGTTGTCAGTATTTTTTAATCCCAGAACTGCAAGGGTAATCCATATCAGGCCCAAGATAGAAGCGAGAGTGAAATAGATATAACCCGTGTAACCAAACGCCGTAGGCAGTATGGAAACACCCGCGAACACGATGGTATAAATCAACATACTGATTTTCGTGTAACGCATGCCGCGTTTTAGCGGCAAAACTGGGATACCCGCTGCTCGATAATCATTTAATCGATAAATCGCAATGGCATAAAAGTGCGGCATTTGCCATAACGCTAAAATAGCGAATAAGATAACAGCGCCCATATCAAATCGATTAGTCACTGCACAATAGCCAACTACCGGTGGTACGGCACCAGAAATACTTCCGACAATAGTGCCATATGAGGAATGACGTTTCATACAAAGGCTGTAAATCACCACATAAAAGAAATAACCAATAAAAGCAATAAGAACGGTAAGTGGATTGGTTTGTTGATACAACAGAGTAAATCCGGCTATGCTGATCACAATAGCGTAGATAATAGCAACTTTACCTGACATCAAACCTTGCACTAGCACACGATTTTTGGTGCGCTCCATCAAATGATCAATGTCACGATCAATAAAATTATTGAAGACGCAACCGCCACCAATAATGAGCGACATGCTCACCAAGGTGGTGAGCAGTAGCCAAAAATTAATGTGGGTTTGAGAACCAAGAAAAAAACCGCCTGACACGGTGACGATGTTACCAAAAATAATACCCGGCTTGGTAACAGAAATAAATTTCACCTAGTACTCCCCTAGTGGCCCATATTGTAATTCAAATTATACATAATCCACAGTGAGCCTACGACTAGAATTAACACAATGACAAGTGTAAATAGAAACGACATTAAATTCCAACGACCTTTCGGGCTAGCATTTAGTCGCAAGAAGAAAACAACTTGCACATACAATTGCGTCACAGCTAACACGGCTAAAGCAACAAACAACAATTGTGGTTCCAACAGTTTTTTAGCCACCAATACAAAAGGAATGATGGTTAAAATCACTGACAATGAGAAACCAATGAGATAGGCTTTTAAGGTTTTATGACCTGTGCCGTATTCTGTGTCTGATGTTATATTTTGGGGTGTCGACATGTTATATAGCTCCCATGAGATAAACCACTGTGAATACAAATATCCAAACGATATCCAAGAAATTCCAGAATAAACCTAAGTAGGTTAATCGTCTTCTGGTAGCTGGTGTAATTTTAAAACGCATCATTTGGAATATCATCACTAAAATCCACAATAAGCCCATCGACACGTGGAATCCGTGTGTGCCCACCAAGGTGAAAAAGGCTGACATCGCCCCACTGCTTTGCCAACTATGACCTTCATGCGCTAAGTTGATAAATTCACTCACTTCCATAAAGACGAAACCAGCACCCAGGATAAAGGTTGTGATTAACCAGAAAATCACTTTTTTGTGGCAACCTTTGTAAAAGCTCAATACAGAAAAACCAAACGCCAAGTTACTGAACAACAGAAACATGGTTTCACCAAACACATAAGGTAAACTCACTAACTCACTTAAGTGTGGTCCACCAAAGGTATTTTTATGCAAAACCGCGTATGCTGCAAATAAAGTGGCAAACAATACGCAGTCAGTCATGATGTATAACCAAAAACCAAATACGTCAGTCGCATCTGCATTGTGATGGTTATGTTCGTCGTGATGTTCTAAAACGTCTGTATTCATTCATGATCTCCTAAAATTGGATCTTCTGCTTCACTTCCTGGATCCCGCGGACAAGCCGCGGGACGACGAGAATAGTGAAAAAGGGCAAATAACTATAATCCCCTGCTTTCGGTTTCTATTTTTTCCACTTCGGCCGCTGGCACGTAATATTCAGTATCTTGATCGAATGCACGTGCAATCACGGTGACAATAATACCGATAAAGCTCGCTACAGATAGCCACACTATATCCCACGTCATCGCAAAACAAAATGCAGCCCCAAACATGGCTATGACAAATCCCGTGGCCGTATTTCGCGGCATGTGGATGTCACTATAACGTGGCTTTGCTTCTGGAGTTGTGCTATTTGCACGTTTTTGCTTGGTTTCCCAGTAAGGATCTCGACCATGCACTTCAGGGATAATGGCGAAATTATAAAATGGTGCTGGAGAAGGGATAGACCATTCCAATGTTCTACCATTCCATGGATCACCCGTCTTATCTTTGTATTGCGCACGATTTTTAATACTCATGATAAGTTGCGTAATTTGGAATAATACACCGATGAAAATGATGCCTGCCCCTATTGCTGCAACCACTAAATAAGGTTGCCAGCCGGTTTCAGCGGGATAGTGACTAATCCGTCGAGTCATTCCCATCAATCCCAAAACATATAATGGTGAGAAAGCAACAATAAAGCCAACAATCCAATACCAAAAAGCAAACTTACCTAATGTTTCATTTAACTTAAAGCCAAATATTTTGGGGAACCAATAAATAAATCCAGCTAAATAGCCAAATACTACACCACCAATAATCACATTATGGAAGTGTGCTACTAAAAATTCACTATTATGTAATTGGAAATCGGCAGCGGGTACTGACATTAAAACACCCGTCATACCACCAATCACAAATGTAAGCAAAAAGCCTATGGTCCAAATCATTGGCGTAGAATAGGTAATGCGTCCGCCATGCATGGTGAAAAGCCAGTTAAACACTTTCACGCCTGTCGGCACCGCAATAATCATTGTCGCAATACCGAAGAAAGCATTCACATTCGGTCCTGCTCCCATAGTAAAGAAATGGTGTAACCAAACGATGAAAGAAAGAAATGTAATACCTATAGTTGCCCACACCATGGTGGCATAACCAAATAAGGTTTTACGGCTAAACGTAGCCACAATTTCAGAGTAAATCCCGAATGCAGGTAAGACCAGAATATATACTTCTGGATGTCCCCACGCCCAAATCAGATTCACATACATCATGGCATTGCCACCAAAATCCGCGGTGAAAAAATGCATGTCCATATAACGATCTAACATTAGCATGGCTAATGTTGCCGTTAAAATGGGGAACGCCAACATCACCAACACCATGGAGCACAATGCACTCCAGGTGAACAAAGGCATCTTCATCAAACTCATACCAGGGCAACGCATTTTAATAATAGTGGCGAAGAAGTTAACTGCTGATAATAAACTACCCACACCTGATATCTGCAACGCCCACAGATAATAATCCATACCCACTGTTGGGCTGTAGGCCTTCTCAGAGAATGGTGGATAAGCGAGCCAACCAGCACCCGCAAAATCACCCACAAATAAAGAAACCATCACCAAACCAGCGCCTGCCGCGGTCAACCAAAAACTCAAGGAGTTAAGATAAGGATAGGCTACGTCGCGTGCACCAATCTGCAGTGGCACGGCTAAATTTAGCAAACCAAACATAAAAGGCATTGCCATAAAGAAAATCATTATGACGCCATGCGCAGTAAATATTTGGCTGTAATGTTCGGGCGGCAAGTAACCTAATGAATCACCTACAGCCATCGCCTGCTGTAATCGCATCATAACTGCATCGGCAAAACCGCGCAGCAACATTACGCCCGCCAGAATAATATACATAACGCCGATTTTTTTGTGATCGACCGTAGTAATCCATTCCGTCCATAAATAAGTCCATTTTTTAAAGTAAAAAATTGAACCCACCACAATAGCAGCTAATATTGCTGTAAAAGCAAAAGCACCCATAATAATCGGATTATCATAAGGAATAGCTTCTAGCGTTAAATTTCCAAATAGTAATTTTTCAAGCATGTTAAGTTTCCTTAAATATTATTCGGTCGTGGCAGTAGCCATACTATCGTGTGAAGATTGCATCGTTCCGTGCATAGGCATCATGTATTTCATGATGATATTGCTAAACAGGTTATCTTCCACTGAAGAGAAATATTCCACTTTATTATTTTGACTTTTTTGCGCTAATTGGCCATATGTAGCCATATTGAGCGATTGTGATGAAGCCTTAGCCGAAGTAACCCATTGTTGAAACTCTTCTTCTGAACCCGCTCTGACGATAAAACGCATATCAGTAAATCCATCGCCACTATAATTAGCAGACATCCCCGAATAGTCACCAGCTTCATTAGCCATAATATGCAGCTTAGTTTGCATACCTGGCATCGCATAAATTTGACCTGCGAGTTGTGGAATTGCGAATGAATTCATGGGCGCATCTGCTGTAATTAAGAAGTTTACTGGGGTATCTACAGGCACTTGCATGAAATTTACGCTGGCAATTTGCTGCTCGGGATAAATGAACAGCCATTTCCAATCTAAAGCGACCACCTGTATCGTCACCGCTTTTTTGTCGGTAACCTCTAATGGTCGATAAGGATCTAATCGATGGGAGCTAATCCAAGTAATGGTCGCCAAAATAACGATAATAATACAGGGGATTGTCCACCAAATAATTTCTAACAAGGTGCTATGCGACCACTCTGGCGTATATTTAGCTTGAGTATTAGACGCTCGATATTTTCTCGCTACAATCACCGTCAGAATCATTACGGGAATAACAATCAATAGCATTAGCAATACTGCTGCGATTAACAATCGTTTCTCGCGTAACGCGATGATCCCTTTAGGATCCAACAGAGCGGCATCGCAACCCGTTAATAACAGCAATATGCTGCCCAAAGCCACAAAGGCGAGAATATGTCGAAGTTTAATCACAGCGCAAGCTTCTCCTCAAATACAAAATAATGTTCTAGCAAGAAAACACATCGCATGCTACCATATTTCGCGAAAATCGCAAGACTTGGTACGCATTTATGACACGACAAAAATCCTCGCTTCAATGGCGCACAACCTTTGCCCTCGCCAGCATTTACGCCTTTCGTATGTTAGGCTTATTCATGATATTGCCGATTTTTAGCTTATATTTGCCTAAGTTAGACTACGCCAATGCAACCTTAGTTGGCCTCGCTTTAGGTATTTATGGTTTAACCCAAGCCACTCTTCAAATCCCTTTTGCTATGTGTTCGGATCGCATTGGTCGCAAACCCGTCATCATTTTCGGCTTAATTCTATTTGTGCTTGGCAGCATCATTGCCGCTGTTAGCCACAGCATTTATGGCATTATTATCGGCCGCGCTATTCAGGGTGCAGGCGCCATTGGCAGCACTCTTATTGCCTTACTGGCTGATACTACTGACGAAAAACATCGTTTAAGAGCCATGACGGTTGTAGGCATGACCATCGGTTTCTCCTTTATCGTGGCGATGATATTGGGCCCAGTATTCAATAATCTTATCGGATTATCCGGTATTTTTTGGCTAACTGCATTGCTAGCCAGCGCCGGTATCTTGATTTTGTTGTTTTTAGTGCCCACTCCAGCGACTCATTTACCCCATCCTGAGTGCGAGCCCGTATTGGGTCAATTTAAAAATGTATTAAAACATTCCGAGCTAGTACGCTTAAACTACGGTATTTTTTCCCTGCATGCGATATTAATGGCGTTATTTGTCGTGCTTCCTATTACCTTAGCAACCAATGCGAATCTACTTCCCCATGAGCAATGGGAATTTTACTTACCGATTCTATTGCTGGCTGCGGTGGCGATGATGCCTTTTGTGATGATTGCTGAAAAAAAGCAGCTAGTAAAACCGCTTTTTATTAGTGCTATTATTTTGTTAACCTTAACTCAGCCGCTTTTATGGTTATTTGGTGACAATATTAAAGTGATTGGCCTATTATTATGGCTGTTTTTTACTGCATTTACCTTTCTGGAAGCCTGTTTGCCCTCCCTCGTTACCAAATTTGCACCCCCTGGCAGTAAAGGAACCGCGGCTGGTATTTACTCCAGTTCACAGTTTCTCGGCATTTTTATTGGCGGTAGTGTAGGCGGGTTGCTGTACAATCACTTTGGCACGCTGGGTATTTTTCTATTTAGCATGACCCTTGGCGTGGTCTGGGCGTTGCTGGCCTTTAGCATGAAGCAACCGAATGAAGCCTGAATGGAGCGCTAGCGGAATCCGGGGATCTCGAATAGAAAACCCGGATTCCGCTAGCGCTCCATTCAGGCTACAGGTATACTTTCGCAGTATTTGAAATTCTAAAAACGAGGTAAAAATGGACCGGATAGATGATTTATTTAATTTCGAGCACTTAACATCCTACAATGACTTACATTTTAAATATGACCCGATTACAGGAATGAAAGCGATTATCGCTATTCACAGTACCAAGCTCGGCCCGGCTCTCGGAGGCTGCCGCTTCATCGAATATCCCAATACCAATGCAGCGATCATTGATGCATTACGCCTAGCTCGCGGCATGAGTTATAAAGCTGCCATCAGCGGTCTCGCCTTAGGTGGCGGAAAAGCCGTTATTATCAAACCCAAAGGTGTATTTCATCGCACAGCACTGTTCGAAGCCTTCGGTCGTTTTGTGGCTGAATTGGGTGGTCGCTATATTACCGCCAAAGACAGTGGTACAACGTTAGAAGATATGGATACCATCGCTACCGTCACACCTTACGTTTCTTCTACCTCAGAAATGGTCGATCCCTCTCCTTTCACCGCCCATGGCGTACGTCGAGGCATCGAAGCCGCAGTAAAATTCCGACTGGGCAAAAATAGCTTGGACGGTATTCGTGTCGCGATTCAAGGTGTAGGTTATGTTGGACACTATCTTGCGAAGGAACTGCACGGGCTGGGCGCAAAATTAATTGTCACTGACATTGATGCTGATGCTGTAGCTCGTTGTGTGAAAGAGTTTGGTGCTACAGCAGTTTCCTCTGATGAAATTTATAGAGTTGAATGTGATGTATTCGCACCCTGTGCTTTAGGAGCCATTATTAACGATATCACCATTCCACAAATAAAAGCCCCCATTATCGCTGGTGCTGCCAATAATCAATTAGATGAACCACGACATGGTAAGATTCTGAAACAAAATAATATTTTATTTGCACCTGATTTTGTGATCAATTCAGGCGGCCTAATTCATGCTGCTACCAAATATTTACATGGCTCTGATGAATTAGCCAATAAAAAAATTCAGGATCTGTATGAAGCGTTGATGACTATTTTTGAACGCGCAGCGAATGTGAATCTGCCTACTAATCTAGTCGCTGATCACATTGCTGAAGAACGTTTATAATTTCTATTTGTATTAAGGAGACACTGCATGGATACCTCGGCCCCCGCTATAAATAATATCGTGGCTAATTTTTCCATTGCTTATCATCAATACCTAAATGAAAATGGCGAGCTGGTTTGTGCTTTGCCTGCTTTTGCAACTCCCGAGGTGTTGACATTTCTCTATCGCGAAATGGTGCTCACTCGAGTATTTGACACCAAAGCCATTAACTTGCAACGCACGGGAAAAATGGGAACCTATCCTAGCATTCTTGGCCAAGAAGCGTATTCGGTAGCAATCGGTCATACCATGCATAAAGAAGATGTATTGGTACCGTATTATCGTGATCAAGGTGCGCAACTGCAACGTGGCGTAAGCATGGTAGATATTTTTCGTTATTGGGGTGGCGATGAAGAAGGTAGTCATTTCCGACATGCGCCTGAAGATTTACCCATTTGTGTTCCTATTGCAACACAATGTTTGCACGCTGCTGGCATCGCTAAAGCTTTTCAATATCGTAAACAACCACGTGTTGCTGTCACCACCATTGGTGATGGTGGAACATCTAAAGGCGATTTTTATGAAGCCATGAATTTAGCGGGTGCGTGGAAATTACCCGTTGTGTTTGTTGTCAATAATAATCAATGGGCTATTTCTGTTCCTCGTTCAAACCAAACTGGCACAGAAACTATCGCACAAAAATCCATTGCCGCTGGTTTTACTGGCTTACAAGTCGATGGTAATGATGTGATTGCCATGCATCAAGTGATGCAAACTGCATTAGAAAAAGCGCGTCATGGTCATGGTCCAACATTGATTGAAGCCATCAGCTATCGTTTAAGCGATCATACTACTGCAGATGATGCTAGCCGCTATCGCAGCAAAGAAGAATTGGCTGCCGCATGGGAAAAAGATCCTGTGGCTCGCTTGCGTAAATATCTCACGCAACAAGGTTTGTGGGATGATGCGCACGAAGAACATTTACAAGCAGAATGTCAGGCACAAGTGGCAGAAGCAGTTGAAGAATATACTAATACTCCTCGACCAACTACCGATGCTATTTTCGATCATATGTATGACACTCTAACCAAGCCATTACAAGAACAAAAGGCTTATGCAAAACGTTTTGAAGGAAAAGCGCATCATGGCTGAAATAACATTAATTGAAGCAATCACTCAAGCCTTAGCTCACGAAATGAAAGCTGATCCTGACGTAGTGATTTTAGGGGAAGATATCGCGACTAATGGCGGTGTATTTCGCGCTACTGTTGGTTTGTTAGAAAAATTTGGCCCCGGACGTGTCATGGATACGCCATTAGCTGAATCGATGATCGCCGGTGCAGCTATTGGCATGGCGACACAAGGATTAAAACCTATCGCTGAATTTCAATTTGTGGGATTCATTTATTCTGCGCTCGATCAATTATTTTCGCACGCAGCACGTATGCGTAATCGTACTCGTGGCCGTTTAACTTGCTCAATGGTAGTACGCGCGCCCTATGGTGGTGGCATTCACGCCCCCGAGCATCATTCTGAAAGTCCAGAAGCGTTATTTGCACATACCCCTGGATTTAAAGTGGTGATTCCTTCCTCGCCTGCACGCGCATATGGTTTGTTATTAGCTGCCATTCGCGATCCGGATCCCGTTGTTTATTTAGAACCAAGTCGTATTTATCGTTTAGTTAAACAAGACGTGCCTGATAACGGCATCGCACTCCCCATTGGCAAATGTTTTCTTTCACGCGAAGGCGATGATGTCACGCTCATTAGCTGGGGGGCTTCACTGCATGAAACCAACAAAGCAGCGACGACATTAGCACAATCAGGTATCACCGCTGATGTCATTGATGTGGCAACGATCAGTCCGCTTGATATTGACACTATTCTGGCTTCAGTTGAAAAAACTGGCCGCTGTGTCATTGTGCATGAAGCACCTCGCAGTTGTGGTGTCGGTGCAGATATCGCCGCACAAATTACTGAGAAAGCCTTATTGTCCTTATTAGCCCCAATTGAACGGGTAACGGGATATGACATCACGATGCCCTACCCCAAAATGGAACATGCGTATTTGCCAAGCGAAGAACGCATTATTGCTGCTGTGCATAACACCATGGAGTTCAAATGAAAATTTTTAAATTGCCCGATTTAGGTGAAGGTTTACCCGATGCTGAAATTCATGAATGGCATGTCAATGTCGGTGATGAAGTTAAAACCGATCAACTATTAGTCTCGATGGAAACAGCAAAGGCGGTGGTGGATGTTCCCTCTCCGCGTAACGGTCGTATCGCTAAATTATATGGCAAAGCCGGCGATTTAATTCATACCGGTTCGCCATTAGTAGAATATGAAGACGATAATCAACAGCCTGTGACAACTGCTCCTGCAGCACCAGCCCAAGCTTCTGCGGCAACCGTTGCTGGATCAATTCAAGTTGGCAACACAGTAATTAATGAAGCTGCTGCAGGTTTAGCCGCCTCACAATCGCAAGCTGGGCATGTAAAAACTTTACCGGTGGTACGTTTGCTCGCACAAAAACTCGGGTTAGATCTGAAACAAATCACGTCAACTTCGGCTGATGCGCATATCAGCGTAGATGATCTGTGCCAAGCTATTCGACAAAGTTGGTCGCAGACCGCATCACGTCAGCCAACGGCAACTGCGCCAGTGTTGAGCGAACATATGAAGCCCTTGCGTGGAGTACGCAAAGCCATGGCACACAGTATGGCTGAATCACATGCGCAAGTGGTACCTGTCACCATTTGTGATGATGCTGACATCTCAGCCTGGAGTGCCAACAGCGACTTCACTGTACGCTTGATTCGTGCTATTTGTGTGGCCTGCAAACTAGAACCAGTAATGAATGCACATTTTGACGGTTATACACCCGCAATTGATATTAAGAAAGAAATTAATTTAGGCATTGCTGTGGATTCCGCTGATGGTTTGTTTGTGCCTGTCGTTAAAAATGCGGGCGAATTAGCTGCAGGAGAATTACGCACGACTATTAATCGATTTAAAGAACAGATTCAAAACCGTAGCATTCCTCCCGCTGATTTACGTGATGCCACCATCAGTCTTTCCAATTTTGGCACTTTTGCTGGGCGTTATGCGAGCCCGATCATTGTGCCGCCGATGGTGACGATCATTGGTGCGGGTCGGGGGCGTGACGAGGTAGTGAGCATTGATGGCAACTTCGTAAGCCATCGTATAATTCCTCTGTCCGTTACTTTTGATCACCGTGCTGCTACAGGCGGCGAAGCTAGTCGTTTTTTACGCGCCATGATGGATGATTTGAAAAAACCTGAATAATTGTCCCTGTTGTCATGCCAGCGCAGGCTGGCATCCATTTTCGGGACTGGATGCCAGCCTGCGCTGGCATGACAAATCGGAAGAACCTGAATAATTGAGGTATTGCATATGGAACTTTGTACGCTTACTGCCATTTCGCCGATTGATGGCCGTTATGGCACACGACTCGCCGAATTACGCGATCTATTCAGTGAATATGCGCTGATTAAATTTCGCGTTCAAGTTGAAATTCACTGGTTAGAAATGCTCGCGTCTGTTGCAGCTATCAAAGAAGTACCGCCTCTGAGTTCTGCTGCTGCAACAGCCTTGCGTGCTATTGTTAATGATTTTACTTTAGCGGATGCCGAGCGTGTCAAAGCCATAGAGAGCAAAACCAATCATGATGTCAAAGCGGTGGAATATTTTGTTAAAGAAAAAATGGCTGCCCATGCTGAGCTTGCTAAATTACAAGAATTTTTGCATTTTGCCTGTACTTCTGAAGATATTAATAATGTAGCTTATGCGTTAATCCTAAAACACGCAAAAGAAAACTTTCTGCTCCCCAAAACAGCAGGCGTAATTGAGGCCATAAAAGGTTTAGCTCTTCGCTTTGCGGATCAACCGATGTTAGCGCGTACGCATGGTCAAGCGGCTACCCCAACTACTGTGGGTAAAGAAATGGCAAACTTTGTTGCCCGATTACAGCGACAATATGAACATTTGCACAATACGGTGATTTTAGGCAAATTCAACGGCGCTGTCGGGAACTTTAATGCGCATCATGCCGCTTATCCTGAAATTGATTGGCCGGAAGTTAGTCGTCAATTTGTTGAAAGTTTTGGCTTACAATGGAATGCGTATACCACTCAAATTGAACCGCATGATTACATCGCTGAATTATTTGCTGTGCTATGCAACTTTAATAATATTCTTGTCGATTTTAATCGTGATGTGTGGGGATATATTTCGCTGGGTTATTTCCAACAAAAAGCGATTGCTGATGAGGTAGGCTCATCCACTATGCCACATAAAATCAACCCTATCGATTTTGAAAATGCCGAAGGTAATTTAGGCATGGCAAATGCGTTGATGAGTTTTCTGAGCAATCAATTACTCACTTCACGCTGGCAACGTGATTTAGTTGACTCTACTTTACTACGTAATTTAGGTGTGGCCATGGCGCATGCTTTGCTAGCTTATCAAAGTACACTCAAAGGCATTAGTAAATTAGAAATTAATCCGGTTGTGTTGGAATATGATTTAGCGCAAGCGTGGGAAGTGTTGGCTGAACCAATCCAAACCATCATGCGCCGTTACGGCATCTCTGAACCGTATGAAAAATTAAAAGCCCTCACCCGCGGTAAACCGATCGATCAGAGCTTGCTGGAAGAGTTTGTTGATCAGTTGGCTTTACCCGATACGGTGAAAAAGCAACTTAAACAAATGACTCCTCGCAATTATGTTGGCCTAGCCGCTAAATTGGCGAAAGGGGTGTAGATTGGCAGCCTGGATGGAGCGAAGCGGAATCCGCGATAACCGACCTTGGGGCACGAACGATCAGACCGTCGTCCCGCGCCTTGTCCGCGGGATCCAGAATACATCACGATCCCCGGATTCCGCTGCGCTCCATTCAGGCTACATTATAATTTAAAACATAACAAATAAACACCCGAAAGCAAAACTAACTAGCACGTGACTTTTGAACTGGACTGTTGTATGATCCGGCCACAAATTGGGGTGCTCTAAAACTAAATCTTATAAATATCCTTCTTTTGAAATCCTCGTTTTAAAGGTTGATGTGCCATGAAAGACAAATACACTGTTACATTTACAGGTCAAACTTCAGATACAGCAAAATTATCGGAGAAAGCTATTTGGATAGTAAGTATTCCTTTCGCTATGACTGAGGAAAGACTGCCCGAATATGTGGAGCAACTTCGTGCGTTTGCACATCGCATGAAAACGGCTGCGATTGCTTTTGACATACTTTTAACTGGTGAATTGAACGCCTATAATTTTCGGGCTATCGGACAATCTGAGGAAGACGCATTAAACTCTGCTATTAAATTAGAAAAAGACTGGGAAAGTAAATACTTATCTGTCATTACTGGGTTAGTAAATCAAGAAGAACAGCTCAATTTTACGACGCTAGCCACGGATCCTATCTTTTCATCCTCATTCAAGTTCGTAAAACATTTATATGATGAAAATAATAATTTTAGCGATAAAGTGACTCCTACTGTGGGTAACCGAATAGCTCAGATGCCGCCTAAGGGAATCAAAACTAGATTCCCAGATGCACGCACTGTAAAACCTGAAATAATGCTACCATTGTTCACAGAATATGTTTTGAAAGAGTGTGCACTCGTGTTACAGCTACGCACTATGGGATATGATAGCGTCTTTTACATGGGAAAAATAAATCCCTCGACTGAGTACATCACAAAATTCAACCTTAATACTATTGCTGAAGATGCAGGAAATATCCATTTTAGTGATGCGCCTGTGCTAAAACCATACCATAATCCTTCGTTCAGAATACCCCCAAAAGTAACTACCAAGATAGTAACCGCCGACTCGATGATGCGTTTTTTTGAACAAGGACACTCTACACACCCCAAAAAGCCCTCAGCGCATGGTTTGTCCCAAACATATCCAGGAGCTTTACCCGTCGAATATTGGCTGTTTAGAGCTTACTTTGATAGTAAAGAGGTATCTGAATCTTCTAAATTACAAGCTGTTCTGCAGCGTCATCCTATCTCTCCACCTCATGGATCAACCCCAGAATATGGCGATTCAACAGGTAGCCCACGTTCCCCCCAAATGGGGCCTCTAACTCGTAGTATGTCAGTAGACGCAATAGGCCATTCTGGCCCATCCACAAAATAAAGTGCTACAATGGAAATAGTACATTGGTGTTAACTAGGATTTGTTAAGGACAATCTTTACTGAAAAAGGATGAAACATGGAGATTAATGCATTTTCTGATGTTAAATCACTTCGAAAAATCATCGCCCTAATGCCGGGTAATGTGTACTGGAAAAATACAAAAGGCGAATATCAAGGGTGTAATCTCAATCAACTTAAAGTTGCAGGCCTCGACTCAATACAAGATATTTTAGGTAAAACCGATTATGATTTATACAGCTCCGATATTGCTTGTTTAGTACAGGCTGCCGATAGAGCTGTGATGGAATCGGGTATAGAAAAAGAATTTGAAGAAATTGGTGTGGATGCGCAAGGCAATAAAACCATTTATCTCACGAAAAAAATCCCACTGTTTGATGATAATAGACATTGTACTGGTTTACTCGGTATTTCCATCGATATCTCCGAAAGAAAAAAACAAGAAGAGCAATTAAGAATCGCCAAAAAGCAAGCAGAAGAAGCTAATGAACTCAAAACCAAATTCATTCAAAATATGCAACATGATGTCAGAACCCCGCTTTCTGGCGTGTATCAATATATGGAAATGTGGGCTGCGGAAGAAACTGACCCTGAAAAACGTTTTTGTGCTGAATTAATGCGTACCAGCACCGGGCAACTGCTTAATATGTGCAATGAGTTGGTTGATTTTGAAAATATTGATTATCTCGAGAATGCCATTAAATTAGAACCGGTTGATACCGTTCGCTTTTTAACACGTGTGATTGATCTCAATAGAATGGCTGCGCATAGTCGTGGACTTAACATTGGCATTAATATCGATCCTGCCCTGCCTCACAGATTAAAATTAGATAAGAGAAAATTATATCGCGTATTAGTTAACTTGGTAGGTAATTCGTTAAAATTTACCAATGAAGGTTCGATAACCTTAAATGTAAAAAAATTACATGCTGAAAACTCTTTTGTGACTATCGCTTTTGAAGTACATGATACCGGCGTGGGTATTCCGGCCGATAAAATTGATTTAATTTTTGAAAAATTTGTACGTTTAAATCCAGTAAACCAAACAAAATATAAAGGTAGTGGTTTAGGTTTATCCTATGTAAGAAAATTTGTGGATGACATGAATGGTCGACTTGAAGTAGAAAGTGAAGAAGGTAAAGGTTCTGTATTTCGTGTGATACTCTCTTTGTCTGTACCTACTGCAGATGAAATGGTGAAATATGATAGCAATGAAATTGATACGTTTAACGAAGAGTTATTATTGCAGGAAATAATGCATACGCCTCCCTCCACTCAACACAAAACCAACAACCAAGTTCAAGAAAATATTATCGATATTAATGCTTCACTTGAAGCGGCTGGCGATATTGAGACGGTGGAAGAAGTGCTAGCGATGTTGCGCGAATCGTTATTACATGATAAACGACAATTAGAAGCCTGTTACCAACGAAACGATGTTGCTGAAACTCGCAAAATATTACATCGTCTTGATGGCACGCTGCGATATTGTGTTGTTCCTAAATTACAACAAGCGCGTGGTCAGTTACATACGGCTATCAAAGAAACCGAGCAATTACAGACCAACACAGCCCTGTATAATAATTTTTATAATGAAATTGAACACTTTCTGTTGGCTTATGAGAAATTGAAAATCGAAACTCCTGCGTAGGCTGGATGCAAGATCCTTTCATTTCTACCAAAATATGGTACGCTCATATAGATATTAATCTATAGTTTTCATGCAAATAGGATTTAGGAATCATATGAGTAACTCGTTACGACAACGGTTAGTGCAATCTCTAACCAATTGGCTGATGAAGGAACGTCCTTACACTGGAATGCAGTTATCCGATTTTGATCGCTTACGGTATGAAATCCGTCCTTGCGATGTATTATTGGTGGAAGGCCAAAGTCGCGTCAGTGATGTTATCCGAATTATCTCCCAAAGCCCCTGGACTCATTCCATGCTTTATATCGGCCGTTTACACGACATTGAAAACCCATTATTGCGCCAACGCATTCGTGAAGTTTATCAAGGTGATGAGGGCGAACAACTCGTCATAGAAAGTATGCTCGGCAAAGATACCGTAGTGACTCCTCTCTCGCGTTACAAACATATACACATGCGCATCTGTCGCCCAAAAGGCATATCTCGAGAAGATGCACAACGGGTGATTGGTTATACCATCGGACGTTTGGGTTTACGATATGGCGTGCGACAACTACTCGATCTTGCACGCTTCATGTTTCCTTGGAGCGTGTTACCACGTCGTTGGCGTTCCACCTTATTTCGTCACAATGCTGGCGAACCTACGCGACAAATTTGCTCATCACTCATAGCTGAAGCCTTTAGTTCCGTGCATTTCCCGATTTTACCTATCCTGACAAAAACCGATGAGTCCGGATTGCAACTCGTTCCGCGCAATCCACGTTTATTTACGCCCAGTGATTTTGACTACTCACCTTTTTTTGAAATTATCAAATATCCCTTTTTTGGTTTATCTGAAGAAGGTATGTATCGCAATCTTCCGTGGGCTAAAGAAGGCGAATACAGCAATGATGATGGCAGCACAATTAATTTGAATGAACCACAGAGGTCAGTTCCTACAACATCTTCAGAACCTGACGCAGAAACTGTACCAAGTGGTACAACGGAAAAAACCAAACACGGCTGGTTTAAGCGTAATAAGAAATAAACGTACACGTCGTCCCGCGGCTTGTCCGCGGGATCCAGAACGCATCGACATGACATGGATCCCGCGAACAAGTCGCGGGACGACAAAGTGATAATCCAGCAAAAAATAGAGAAAACCCATGCCAAAACTCTCGACAGAAACTTCCGATAAAAAAATCTATACTGTTGCCGAAATCAATCGTACTATTCGTGCTTTACTAGAACAACAATTCGGGAGTATTTGGATCGAAGGAGAAATTTCTAATTTCAAGCATTACCCTTCAGGTCATATGTATTTTTCATTGAAAGATGAGCAAGCACAAATTCGTTGTGTCATGTTTGCCGGACGTAATCGTCTGCTGACGTTCAAGCCGCAAGATGGACAACATGTATTGCTTAAAGCGAAAGCTAGCCTGTATGAAGATCGCGGTGATTTTCAATTATTAATTGATTATATGGAAGAAGCGGGCGATGGCGCGCTAAAACGTGCTTTTGAATTATTGAAAAAACAATTAGCCGCTGAAGGTTTATTTCAAGAACGCTACAAAAAAGCCTTACCGGAATTACCTCGTTGTATTGGATTAGTCACTTCATCACGCGGCGCTGCAATACATGATATTCTCATTACATTAGAACGAAGATTTCCATCTATTCCTGTCATCATTTATCCAACCTTAGTGCAAGGCATGGAGGCACCTGCGAGTATTGTTAAAGCAATTCATCTGGCAAATTTACGCAATGAGTGTGATGTTTTGATCGTGGGACGCGGCGGTGGTTCATTAGAAGATCTGCAAGCGTTTAATACTGAAATAGTTGCACGAGCCATCTTCGCCAGTGAAATTCCTATCATCAGCGCTGTAGGTCATGAAGTGGATGTCACTATTGCAGATTTTGTCGCTGATGTGCGTGCTGCTACACCCACTGCCGCAGCGGAGTTAGTTAGTCCTGACCGAGACAGTTGGATTGCAGACATTGAAGCATTGCGTGAACAATTGGTCGATGGTGTAACCAATTTCATTCAACAAAAAATGTTGGAAATTGATTGGTTAAGTAAACGTATCAAACATCCCGGTGAGCGTTTGCGCGAATTACAAGAACGCATGTTACAATTGCAAAAAAATCTCTGGCACGCCGTGCGGCACAGTTTGTTAAAGCAACAACAACAGATCGAACAATTACATGCACGATTGCGACACCATTCACCGTTACAATCTTTGTCGCAATATCAGCATCATATTTCTTTGTTATACCAAAAAATTGGTTATCAACTACGTCAACAACTTCAATCATCACAATCGCAACTCGCTGAAATCGTGGCTCGGTTAGAGGGCATGAGTCCACTCAAAACCTTAAGCCGCGGCTATGCCATTTTACACAGCACTTCCACCGGGAAAGTCATCGATACAGTACAAACTGCTACTGTCGGCGAATCCATAACCGCCCAACTGCTCGACGGGCAGCTATGTTGTCAGGTGGTTTCGAAGAAAATTAATTAATAGTGTCGCCGTAACTACAAAAAACCTATAAAAACCGTCTAAAAGGACAATAGTTTAAATTATTGACCATCTCTATACTCTCTTTATTTGAGTTAGAGTGATCTGATGGATAATATCAACAATTCACCCGTTTCATTACAATACACGAATATCATTCAGGAAATTTGTCGTCCGCTATTTGAAAATACGCGGATAAAACATTTTTCTCATTGTGTCCTTAATGAAAATAATCAACTCAGCGGGTTGTGTTCACATCCTTCTTTTACTGAGTTTTATGTGGGGAATAAGTATTATAATTTCTCCATTGAATTATTAAAATCAGTTAACTCATCACGATCTATTTTTTCAGATTTTATAAACTTAAATGGAAAAACTCTAGAGTTACACACGGATGCTGCACAATTTGGTTTTGGGCATTTCTTTACTATTGTTAAAGTCCATCATAATATTAAAGAATCTTTCCATTTCGCTGGCGCCATTGATGACGATGAAGTTAATAACTTTTATATCCAGCATCGCGATAGCTTAGAAAATTTCATTTTATATTATAAAGATAGAGTTCAAAGCAATCCATTATTGCGACAAGTTTTCGATGAGATATGGATTGCTGACTCAGAAGAAAATGAGCACTATCTCGATTTCAACATCACGCCAAAACCAACTTTATATTTAAATACTGACAAATATGTCGTTGGCATTAACCAGGCGGTATTATCAAAACGTGAAATCGAATGCTTGTATTGGCTCACTCACGGTAAAACGCTTGAGGAGGTCGCAAGCTTATTAACTATTTCGCGTCGAACCGTAAAGGCGCACGTTGAAAACGTTAAAGCAAAATTGAAATGTGAAACCCTTTTTCAATTGGGACAAGCGTATCAAAGTTTAGAGCTTTGGCGTTTGCTGAGTAAAAATGACGTGCGTTGATTATAGAATTAATTACAATTTTGCGAACAAGTATTTTTTTTCTTCTTTATCTTTAAGTGCATAAGGAACCTTGGGGGCGGGTTCAAATAATTTTCTAAAAAAGGGAGCGCTATCTGATGCCAACTCAGGAAATGGTTTTGCCTCCGGGCCTCTAGTTAACTTGAATCTCCCTTCTAACACCTCTTCATTATGAGGATTATCGAGAACTAGACTGACAAGTGCTTTTTCTCTTGGATCTAACAAGTTACTGGCCTGCTTTAGTGATTCATAGCGAGCACCCACTATATGTGCGAATGTGCGGCATCCTTGTTTTTCACCTCGGGCGTCTGAAGCACTTACTGTCAATGGTTCTATCTTGAAAACTTGTTGTCCACATCGAATGAGATTTAAACTTTCCTTCACTCCATAAACTGCAGCGCACGCTTGTGGCACTAATTTTAAGGCTTCACTACTATTCAAACTCATTTCTAAATCTTCTAAGCCCATTTGTAAAAGTGGATATTTGCTTGCCGCTTCAAACATCGTCTGTACGTTCACTTTGCCGTCAAAGGACTTCGCTAAAGCTTGACCAATAAGCTTGGAAATGTATGTCATACTCCGCTCAAAATCCGCACTCACTTGTGGGTTAGCTTTAGATAGAGGAATATAAACTATGAAGGCTTCTTTATCATTGAGAGTAGTTGGGTAGCCTTCAAAAGTCAGAAATCCCCCAATATAACTGGTTTTATCCTTCTTCGTCACATAGAGAATGCAAATATAGCGGGGGCGTCCATGATCGCTCAATTCATTCCAAAAATAGTTTACAAATTCTTTTTCATTTTTATTTTTATCCAATTCAAATTCTTTAAACAATTTCCATAAAAAATCGACTTCTTCGCTAGTTAGTTCGTTAGCCCTTTTAACAGATACATTTAAACTATCTCCGTTATATGTTTCAAATTTGTATGCAAAACCTCCGGTTTCATTTGTCTCAGTTGGCGGAGTAATTTTTTTATACCCAGGTTTCGGTGTCAGTCTTTTTTTGATGGCTGCATTACCCTGCAAAATTCTGTTAACACCCTCTAAATTTTTTGCTTCTTCTGGCACTTTGAATTTGCTTGGGGTTGCACGGGCTTTTAGTATGTTTATCATTTCACAAATAATCGAACTTATTACGCTTTGTGGACCAAATATCTCACTACGAAAAACCGCTTCAGTTTCTGGAAGACTACCATCATGCGATTTAAGCAAGGGATTAGCATTGTGTAACATCAGTAACTCTAAAATTTTGGATAACTTTTCTGTTTCCTCAATTTTATTTTCTTCACATGCAAACAAAGGACACTTCTCAAAGACAAAACGTAACATGGTATAACCATTCGAGGTAAATGAGTTGGGATCTGCTCCTTCAGCTAATAATTTCTCAACTGTATCTACTTCGTAGTTATCGATAGCCATTTCTAGAGCTTCGTTTACAACGTTATTTTTTGTTTCTTGTACCGGCTCCTCTCTAGTTTCCCATCCTCCATCTAAAACAGCTGATTTACTTCGTTGATGAAAATTTAAGAAGTCCTCAATGAATGGTTGTTCGCGTTCTGCGGTAAAATAGGCTGCTGTAATCGTATCGATAGATCTCACGCCTATAAAAATCTGTTTCATATAGTGTAAGGCCGTTGTAGGATCAAATTGTTCAAAAGAGTAAGAACAGAACGCATTATCACGGCCTGTAAACATTTCCCTGGGCACGGAAGCATTAGGTAAGTGTTTTTTCAAAAATCCCGTTTGCACAAACGATTTAACTCGTACTTCTAAATAAGCACCGTTGCCAATGTATGGATTACCACAAGTCAATGTAATTCTCTCTAATGGCGACGCATCCGGGAAAATTAAAGTATGCTTAGTATATCTTTCCATACCCTGAGGAAGTGGCCTGCTACGACGACGCAAAAAAACGGTATCACCCCGATTCTCTTCTGAAACTGTTGTGATACTAAAAAAAGATTGCTGTCTAAACATGATGGTATTGGCCTTTAGTCATATTTATAAGGCTAATTTTATCATGATTTGTGCTTTTTTCAAACAAAAACCGTCCTTTTGGACAATTGAGCAAGTTGAGGTCAGACGGTATACTGCTTCCACTAATAAGAGAATTTTACATTTTGATTGCGAATCGCAAATTTAGTGTTATTAATAAAAGGTTAATAATATTATGATAAAATTCATATTACTATTAAAAGTAAAGGTATTTTATGAATAAACAGAGAAAACCTGAAGCATTATTTCACGTTGACGCAATTCAAGAAATTTGCCAACCCTTATTCGACAAAACGCCGGTGACTTATTTCTCACATTGCCTTGTCACTGAAGAAAATCAATTCGCAGGCTTATCATCTAATCCTGAGTTCAGTGAGTTATATGCTAACAAACGTTTTTATAACTTTGAAATCGAATCGGTGAGTCTGTTGAACTCTTCACAGAGTATCTTGTCAGATCTATTGGAATTTAAGGGTAAATCTCGTGAGCTCCATGATGATGCTGCTCAGCTGGGATTTGGACATTTTTTTACGCTTATTAAAGAAAATAATGGCAGCAAAGAATGTTTCCATTTTGCTGGCGCTATTGAGAATGAAGGAGTAAATAGATTTTATAACTATCATCAAGATTGCTTAGAAAATTTTATCCTCTATTTTAAAGATAAAGTTCAAGGTAGCGCCGCATTACGAGGCATTTTTGATGATTTATACTCGCCCGACAAAGATAAAACATCGCCTTATTTTGATATTGATATCGATAATCAGGTATCCTCGCTTTACTTTGCTGCAGATAAATATGTTCTAGGTATTAATCAACCCACCTTATCGAAACGTGAAGTAGAATGTTTATATTGGTTAACTCAAGGTAAAACACTGGAAGAAGCTGCGATCATATTATCTATCTCACGTCGAACAGTGAAAGCTCACATTGAAAATGTCAAAGAAAAACTTCAATGCAACACCTTATTTCAACTTGGTGAAGCTTATCACCGATTACAACTCTGGCGATTATTTAGAAGGCGCGGATTATGAAAAAGCTTGGGCTGCGATGGATGCCTCTACTTTCGCCGAGTCGTGCAACGCGCGACCAATCACGCATGGAGCAACCGCAGCGATAAAATATGCCGTATGGCGTTTATTTTAGTGGATGCAGCGAAGTAAGGATAATGCAATAATTACCTCCGACCGGCCCTATAAGCGTGTCTACTGCCTTGCAAGCAGAAGGATACGCTGAAATACACGCATCACTACTATCAATTTTTTCTGCTTAGCAAGTCCTTCATTACCTTTTTGACTCCTAAGAAAATTGAAAATCAACTCGAGAGGTAATTCCTTCCTCTATTCCCGTAGCGCTAAATAATCGATTAATTTCTTGATTGATATAGTCTTCATCCATCTGCTGTAAGACGACATTAAACGTACCAAGCAACGCTTTACAACCTTTCTCGGTAATTGGTTGAGTGATTGCAGGAATAGAATAAGGTTGCAACTTTTCAGCCAATCTCAGATGAATACGCGTTTTCGTTAATAAAAAACGATCCAAAATAAGTTTAATTGCAGAGGGGTTATAGTCTAACAAAGAATGATAAGGCGATGCTTCTGACATGACGATTGTTCGAAGCTTGTCAGTAATATTAGGCTCATCCTCTTGCAAAGCTAAATATAGCGCGTGATACACGGTAACGAGTGCTAAATGGCCTGGCGAATAATAAATGCGGGCGTAACGTTCAGCATAATCTAAAGCTAAAGTATAATTACTACTCTCTAAATTAAGCTGATATAACTCATTTAATACATAAGGATAGGGGTTTGGTTCGTCTCTCAAATATATTTGTTCCGCATTGCTTTGAATATTATTATTAAATGCCAGCGAATGACAGGCTTGTAAAAATAGTGCTTTAGTGTTCGGTTGGGTAATTTGAGGAATAAATTGAAAGAAATATCCGCATAAAACTATCCATTGCGTATCAGAAAGTCGTTTGGCAATGTCATTATCCGGATCAGCTAATTTTGCCAATGGCAGTTGTTTCGCTTGTTCAAGCAGTTCGTCCATGATAAAAATCCTTTCTTGTTAATCCCTATAACAGAGGCAAGTGTACTCGAATTTACAACAAATGTTAACTAACAGTCACTCCCGGTTTAGCCATCAACCAGTCCGCATCTTCCTCTGTGATATTATCCCCATGCATAATGCTACAGTTTCCGTCTAAATACTCTTCTGCAATCGGTTGCTTTTTGAATACCGGTGCCGGTGGGAAAAAATTAAATGCACGTGTTGGATTAGGTTTACTTTTCTTTGTAATATCTTGAACCGGTTCTTGATCCTGATGCACGCTTTTTTCTTGTACTGGCAAATGCGTGTCTTTTTTTCGTTCCTGTAATAAATGAGCCGCATTAATTATTTTCTGCATAAACTCAACGACCTTATCTTTCGCTGGTTTCTGCGGATAAGGCGGTTGATAAACTAAAGTAAAGCTAATGTTGTCATTAATTGTGACACTGTAAACTAGTTTTTCAACAACAGGATAAGTATATCCTGCTTTAAGAATGGGGTAGGCCTGGATGCGCACACTGTTACCGTTATTTAATAAATCTGCACAGGCATCTTCTACTGTTTGTTTCATCCACATATTCATGCTCTCTTCCATTAAGAGCATATTGTTTGGCTGCTGGCCTTTTTTACCTCGAAAACGAAATGCACAGATATGACCCCAGTGATAATTTTTATTGAGATCTAAACCTTCTAAGGCTGCTGCTTGGTTGGGCCCTATGCCCATAACTTGATTTTGATTGGGCTTGCGTTGATGATTATCTTTCTTTAATTGCCGTTTGATATTGGTGACATCTTTCTTGGTTAAAGTGACATCTTGTAAATACGGATTGTTGGGATCGTAATCCGCACGTTGCGTTACCGGTGAACTAAGGCTGACTTGTGCGCCAAGTTCACTTTCTAAATCCTGAACAATTTGACTCTCTCCCTCCAGTGGGGTGTAAACATCAACGACACCCAATCGGGCATGCAAACTATATTCGCTTCCGCCAGGAGAAACTGGTGTCCCATCCTCTCTTCGTGTTAAAACTGGGTTGTTATCAATAGAAGCCAGAGCAGGCTCTAAGATTGCTTTACTGTTTGGTGATAAATTTTTTCCGGGCACAATCACCGTTTTGCGTTGATGGTCTACGCCAAACGACGGATGTTTTTTAATTTTGAGTTTTTCTGGCGTTTCCGGGATAGGGGCTGCCATAAATGGTTTATTGGGAGAAAGCGATGAACGAGCCGGATTATCGTGCCAAACTACATCAGGCGGAATAGTAACCATAGGCAAGTCCTCTCGCTCTTCAATGTGAGTATTGATGGAAGGCAGAGGACAGGATAAATCCTGTATAATCAAATAGTTAGAATGTATTTTTGTCTTTGCTTCGGGTTTCATAATAATAATATTTATCTTTTATCAAAAATTAGACTCTATTATACCGTGCTTTTTTTGTACTGTCCAGCCTGTTTTGTCAATTTAAAGAGCTAACTAGTTGATAATATTGCCGCAGTAAGTGACAATGCAACTCGAAATACTTTATTCAAAAAGGAATTCATCATGGCTAAAACTCCGTCGTCTATGCTCCCATTAGGAACTCTTGCTTCTGATTTTACATTGCCTGATGTAGTCAGTGGTAAGCTATGCCACTTACAAGATATCAAATCACCTGTTGCTACGGTCATCATGTTCATTTGCAATCACTGCCCTTTTGTGGTGCATATACGCTCAGTGCTGGCTGACGTGGCCAAAGCCTATCAAGCAAAAGGCATACAGTTTATTGCAATTAATTCCAATGATATTGAGAGCTATCCTGACGATGCACCAGAACGTATGGCCGAAGTTGCTGCTGAGGTAGGATACACTTTCCCTTATTTATTTGATGCAACGCAAGATGTCGCGAAAGCTTATCAAGCCGCTTGTACCCCGGATTTTTACATTTTTGATGGTGATTTAAAATGTGTTTACCGTGGCCAATTTGATGATTCACGCCCCGGCAATGGAATTCCTGTGACCGGCAACGATTTAGCTGCCGCCTTAGATCATATTCTTGCGGGTACGCCGGTGGATCCGCAGCAAAAACCGAGCTTGGGGTGTAATATTAAGTGGAAGTCGTAATTGAATCATCGTCGTCCCGCGATTTATTCGCGGGATCCATGGCGTGCTAATGCGTTCTGGATCCCGCGGACAAGCCGCGGGACGACGAAATAAGAGGGATAGAGACTATTCTACTTCGCCATCGCTGCATCAATCATAGTCTGCAATTCGCCACTTTGATAAAGCTCCATCACGATGTCGCAACCACCGATGAGTTCACCATTGATGTAAACTTGAGGAAAAGTAGGCCAGTTAGCATATTTGGGCAATTCAGCACGAATGTCGGGATTGGCTAAAACATCGACATGGCCAAATTCAGCGCCACAGGCTTTCAGGGCTTTCACCGTTTGTGCAGAAAAGCCACACTGAGGGAAATCGGGTGTGCCTTTCATGAAAATAACGATGGTGTTGTCTGCAATCGCGCTTTTGATGCGTTCTAGTGTGTTCATTGGATTGTGCTCCTGTCTCAATAAATTTTGTGGTATTCTAAGTCAATTTAATAAAAATTTCGAGTTTTTAATTAACAAGGAGATCCGCCATGACATTTGAACTGCCCAAACTGCCCTATGAAATGAATGCCTTAGAACCCTATATTTCTCAGGAAACCCTCGAATACCATTATGGTAAACACCACCAAGCTTATGTGAACAATTTAAATAACCTTTTACCTGGCAGTGGCTTTGAAGGTCAAGCGCTTGAACAAATCGTGTTGAAATCTTCCGGCGGCATTTTTAATAACGCAGCACAAGTGTGGAATCATACTTTTTATTGGCATAGCATGACCCCACAAGGCGGTGGTGAACCGCACGGTGCATTAGCGGATGCGATTAACAAAAAATGGGGTTCGTTTGCTGCTTTCAAAGAAGCGTTTACTAAATCAGCAACAACCTTATTTGGTTCTGGCTGGACATGGTTAGTAAAAAATAGTGATGGCAGCTTGGATATCGTCAATACCAGTAATGCCGGCAACCCATTAACTGATGGTAAAAAACCTTTGTTAACTTGCGATGTGTGGGAACATGCGTATTACATCGATGTTCGTAATGCACGGCCAAAATATTTAGACAATTGGTGGGCATTGGTGAATTGGAAGTTTGCGGAAGGGAATTATAAATAGCTTTGTTTGGATACAGAGGGAATAATTTATGACTGATACTTCACATTTAATGACAACCTACAATCCTCTACCTATCTCGTTAGTTCGCGGCGAAGGGGTATGGCTGTGGGACAGTGAAGGTAACCGCTATCTGGATGCTTTTGGAGGCATTGCTGTGTGTGCACTGGGTCATGCCCACCCTGCCATTACACAAGCCATTATCGAACAAGCACAAACATTAATTCATACCTCTAATGTATTCAACATTCCCAATCAAATCGCACTGGCTGATAAGCTCTGCGCATTAACGGGAATGGATAATGCCTTTTTCTGCAGCACTGGCGCAGAAGCGAATGAAGCAGCGATCAAATTAAGTCGTTTGTTTGGCCATAGCAAAAATGTGGCTGAGCCAAAAATTCTCGTGATGAATAATGCATTTCACGGCCGCACCTTTGCAACCATTAGCGCAGGCGGCAGCAAAAAAGCGCAAACCGGTTTTGAGCCATTAATGCCGGGATTTGTGCGTGTACCTTTTAATGATGCTGCAGCAGTTGCGAAAGCCTTGACTGACGATCCTTCCATTGTCGCCGTGTTAGTAGAACCGATTCAAGGTGAAGGCGGTGTGATAGTTCCCGATGATGATTATTTACCGCAATTACGACAACTTTGCGATCAACATCAATGCTTACTGATGTTAGATGAAGTTCAGTGCGGCATGGGACGCACCGGCAAATTATTTGCTTATCAACATTATAAATTGTTACCCGATGTGTTGCTGATGGCTAAGGCATTAGGTAATGGTATTCCCGTAGCAGCATGCTTAGCACGTGGCAAAGCCAGCACCTTATTTCAAGTTGGCTCACATGGCACGACATTTGGTGGTAACCCCTTATCTACCCGTGTTGCATTAACCGTGTTAGAAACACTAGAAAAAGAACGTTTAATTGCCCGAGTGGGTCAACTTGGCACGCATTTATTAAATTTATTACATCAACGTTTGGATGCTAATCCTCATGTGAAAGCAATCCGCGGCAAAGGCTTGATGATTGGTATCGAGCTAGATAAACCGTGTCGCGATATACTTTCAATCGCGTTAAAAAACGGCATAGTATTTAATGTCACGGCAGAAAAAGTAGTACGTCTATTGCCTTCGTATATTTTAACCGATGAACAAGTGGTGCAAATTGCTGACTTAGTGACTGAAACTATAAAGAGTTATTACCCATGAAAAAACATATTGAAAAAGATGCACCACAAGGCGAATTAGTTCTGCGAACGCTTGCTATGCCTGCTGACACCAACGCCAATGGTGATATTTTCGGTGGCTGGTTAGTTTCACAAATGGATCTGGGCGGCGCGATTTTAGGTTACCAAATTTCGAATGCTCGCCTCGCTACTGTTGCTATTAATGACTTGGTATTTATCGAACCGGTTAACATCGGCGATATTGTAAGTTGTTATGCCAACCTGATCAGCATCGGAAATACTTCCATCACGATTCAGGTAGAAGCCTGGACTGCCCGCCGCGATTTAACCAAAATCCGTCAAGTCACTGAAGGCACATTTGTTTACGTGGCATTAGATGAGAATCGAAAACCACAGCGGATTAGTCCGCATTAAGTAAATTATTTTTATAACTATGGCCCCCCTGGCACAGGAGTTTGCTCTTCTAAAATTGATGTGATTAATTCTGGAGCGCGGATAATAATTGCAAGTGGTCCTCCAGCTTCATCATTTTCATTAGTCATGCGTTTCAACTCCACATTTTCCGTTTGACAGATTTTGTAGAGGAAACTTGCTCTTTCTATATGGCGAGAAATTGAGATACTATCTTTTAATGAACTTTTCTCTGATATTACATAAGCAAAATAATGATGCGCTGCGTTATAATCAACACGATCCGCATGAGCAGTAAATTCAGCAAATCCAGACCAGCGTTGATCTAAGTTTAATTGAATTGTGTTTATCCTAGAATTCAAATTTTCTACAGGAGGCCAAAAAGCGAAGGAAGAGCTCTCTGGTATATCTAACATATCAGGAAGTCCTATATATTGATACGGTTCAAGAGCAAATTCAATTTGTTTTCTATATTCACAATTTGTTATTTCAGGATTTTGTGCGCAGATAGTCTGATTATAAAAATCCATTAAGTCTTGTTCCGAAGGTCCCGCAATTAAACGCAGCAGGGATAAGCATTTATTTATTGCTCTCTTCTTTTCTTCGTCCGAATATGAATCAGCAAACTCTGTAAGCTTTTGGGCTAAATCTAAATAGTTATTCATAACTATAGATCCTAGTAACGCTGCTTTATCTGCATAATGAATAAGATTGAAAAGTATATCGGGATGTTTAATAAAAAAATCACGCCCTTTCCTATCGCGTAGGAGTGTTAACACCAATCCATCACAACCACCTTGTTTATATAAAAGTTGACATGTTTTCCGAACCGTTTCATCTGGCACAAATCTAATAATTTCCGTACTGAGAGAAAATGCATTATATTTAAAAACTATATTGAGCAACTCGGGAGGAAGCGATTTAATAAACCTTTTAACTGAATAATCTTTATCAATAAAAAATCGGGCATTAGAAATTATCATTCCTGATGAAGCAGGATTTTCAGAGCAAAAGCTATCAAGAGTTAATTTTTTGTTTGATAAAAATTCGTGGCTTTCTTTACTAGCCATATAAAGCAATATATTCGCTAATGATTTGGACACCAAAAATGTATGCCAAATGTCTCGTTTATCACTAGCAACAATATAGTGCAGAATATGCATCAAACAATCCAGGTTTAATTGTGATAATTCCCCCAACCCTTCATTGTCAATTTCAAGATTTTCTAGTATTAATGTCATAGATTACCCCTTAAGATTTAAGTTGTTTGGTTTTGTTATAGACTGCTTCTATTGTTATGCAAAATTACTTTATTTCATATTGTCCATTTGGACGATTGCTCGATTGGCTACCTCTCTATATCATATTATTTTCGGTAGACTTCATCATTAAACAATCTATTCATTGCGAAAGTGCAATCGCCCTGGCCTAAAAATAAAATATTATGCTCGTTAATATTTCATTAAGCATCACCTGATATAATATGCAAATTAATCGGGCATTTAATTGAGGAAAACATATGTGGTCTTCTACATCTAGCAATAATCAATCTTCAAATATTTCAATATTAACCACATCCAGTTTAATTGAACGCTATAAGAAAAAAATTCAACAATATATCAATGCGCGCTCCATGGTTTTGCCCGAGATCGTTTTCAAAAATCTTTTGGAGGAGTACATTAGTACTGTTAAAATACCGGGATTTGGTTTGTTTGCCAAATGGACTAAAAATCATATAGAATTTTCTCAGGGGGTACTCCCTCAATTAGATAGAGAAGATTTCAACTTGATTCAGGCACTTAATGACTATCTTAAAAGTACAAAACTGAAAGTGGATGGAGATTTTCTTGCTTTATTGATCGCATTTTTTTATTACTATAAAAACTATTATGCGCTAGACGCTGATTTATCGACGTATGAAGAATTGAAAAAGCAAGTTATTATTCCACTATCGCTTTATAGAAAAGCCACCGAAGAAAATCATGTCATGGAGCTGTTGGCTCAATTAGAATCCCCAACTCTTATGACAACGCAAAAAGCGGAAAATCGACTCGAGATTCTGCAGGAGCTCGCATCGATAACAATCCCTAAAAAAGTAATTAATCTTACTATGGATTTATTAGTTCAGCTAATAGATGCAGAAAACTTTTATGACTCGTCCAGCTCTAGAGTTTTTGATTTTTCTTTCTATGTGTTGAATATATTAATAAACGTTACAATTCCTGACGAAAAGCAAGATGCTGTTATAAATTCACTGTATAGGAAGTTTGCCTCTTCAAATGGGCACGGATTTACACCTGACCGCTGTATTAAAGCAATAGCTAAAATTACTATTTCTGATGGTAGAAAAGAAGAGGTATTAAATTTTTTGCTAGATAAAGTTGAGCATTGCAATCCACAGGTCCGCTGGGCAGTGTGGGAGGCATTAGATAGGTTTGGCGTGAGTGATACAACCAAAAAGCAGTGGATTGCAAAAAAAATAAAAAAGCTGTGTGATAATAGCCGTTATTTTTCAGAAAACATCAGCTACCCTGGCCACATTAAATATAATTATAAACCGGATGAATCAATACATTTTATAAAAAACTTGGAGTGGCTATGTGGACGGAATAAACAACTCCTGCAAGATTTTAGTGCCTTAATCATTAATAACCTGCGACAGGGTTTACGACATCCCCAAAGTATATCCGTAAGACGTGCTTGTCGTTCGCTTTTGAGTAAAGTAGAGATACCTGTTTGTGATAAAGAAGTTATTGTCATGGAAGTATTAAATAATGATGAGGATGATTATAGTATTTTAAAAAACATTGATATCCCCGATACGCTACGTGATAAAATAGTAGAAAAAATTCTATTGCAACTACAGAAAAAAAGGGGCAATGCCTATTATGTATTTGAAGGCATAACATATTTACATCTTTCCTCCAGAGATAGTGAGAAAATACTAAATGAGTTGTTGAGTATTGTCGCTTCTTCTGATCCTGCTGATCCTAGGGAGTTGGCGTCTACTATTTTCAGTGCTATTGCAAGCATTAATATTCCCGAAGAAAAGGTAGAGCTTGTTATAAGTACACTTCTTTATCTTTTACAAGCAAAAAATACTCATTGGGCTTCGAAGAATAGTATATTCGAGGCTCTAGGAAAAATAAAAATTCCAGCGAATATTCGTATGCAAATTATTAGCGCTTTATTAGATTATGTTATACAGGCTGAAAGATATTTAATGAGCTCTATAGAATTTTTGCCCTTGAATAAAATCGCTCACACCGATAGTGAGCGTGAAATGATCACTAATAGCTTGTTACCACTGTTAAACAATAATGATAACCACGAAATTGTTAATGATGTATTGCAAACGTTATATGCACTACAACAGCATAACAGCCCATTAGCAGTGATAGAAACTCATATTAAAGTAGATGCGTTGACTGTTTCTGTGCCGCCCAATACATCACGCTTGGTTTCATGGTTTAATGAAAAAAATAATAAACTATTAGAGACTCTAGTTGTTTTTGCAAGGGCACAACCAACTTTGTCGTCGGAAGTATGCGAACATATAAAAACATTCATGTGAATGTAGAGATTTTTGATCCGCATACAACCGATATATCCCAATATAAATCATCATTCCTCTTTCAACTGCAATGCTCTTTCATATAAATCATTTTTCTTAGCATGGGTAATTTTAGCCGCTAAATGGGCTGCTTGTTTTAGATGAAGCTCTTCTAATAAAATTTTTAAAACCGTCTCTTGTTCTGGGGTTAATATATGATCTGTAGTCGGAGCGTAGCCTTTGGCAATTAAAACAAATTCACCGCGTTGTTGATGAAGGTCGGCACAAATACGTTCGAGTAATTCATTAATAGTGCCCGCCAAAATAGTTTCATAGGTTTTAGTGAGTTCGCGTGCCATCACCATGCGGCGATCAGCACCCCATACCGTGCGCATGTCTTCTAATGATTCGATGATGCGGTGCACAGACTCATACAACACGATCGTTCGCGTTTCATAATGTAATTCGGTTAAGCGATGACGACGCGCAATCGCTTTGGCGGGCAAAAAACCTTCAAAAATAAAATGATCGGTGGGTAAACCCGAAACTGACAATGCTGCGATGGCAGCACACGCGCCCGGAATAGGAACAACGTGAAAACCCTGCTCGCGGGCGGTATGAATTAAATAGTAGCCCGGATCGCTAATAAGCGGCGTACCTGCATCAGAAATCAATGCAATATCCTCTCCGTTTTTGAGTCGTTCTAACACATATGTAGTTTGTTCTCGTTCATTATGTTCATGCACGGAAAATAATGGGGTATTGATATCATAGGCTTGCAATAATTTATGGCTATGACGCGTATCTTCGGCAGCAATGGCCTGCACCTGCTTCAGGATCTGTATGGCTCTAAGAGTGATATCCTCCAAATTACCGATGGGGGTAGCAACGACGTATAAGATACCTGTTTGAGATTGGGTCAAAAATGAAACTCCTTTTTTGCAAAAATAACTCGAATATTGCATCAGACTCAGGTAGTATTCTACCTAATTTAAGTAGAATACTACATCCTCACGGAGTCCGTCAGTGAAAAAAGCCTTTTCCATTATCAGCTGTGCCATTTGCCTGAGCCTGGCTGGCTGTCAAAGTTATGGTGAGCCCAGCTCTCAAGGCCCTAGATTGGGGTGGACACAAATGAACCCTGCGCCTGCTAACAAAGCTCAAGAGGTAGCGGCAGTACTGCCTGCCAATGGTAATCTAAAATCTGCCGGTAATGCTGTGCGTAAAGGAATGATGGCAAGTTACTATGTAAAATCACAAGAAAAGACATCGCCTACGGTACATATGTATAATACTAATGCAGATGATATCACTTCTGCTTATCAACAAGCGGCAAATAATAATGCCACCTGGGTAGTAGGTCCTTTAAGTAAGGCGGCGGTCACCGACTTAGCACAGCAATCATCCTTAACCACCCCCACCTTAGCCTTAAATTTTACCGACACACCACCGCAGAGTCCCGCCTTATATCAATTTGCTTTATCACCACAAGATGAAGCCATGCAAGCTGCTGATAAAGCCAAAGCTGATGGGCATTCTCATGCGATTGTGATAGCTCCTGCCACTGCTTGGGGTCGTGGTGTTGCTACTGCCTTCCAGCAACGCTGGCAAGCTAATGGCGGCATAATGGTAGGCGATATGTATTATACCGGGCAAGCCAGCCTTGACCCTGGCATTAAGAAAGTATTGCAATTATCGCCGTCTGATGATCCTAAAGCGCCATTACAACATCGCCAAGATGTTGATGTGATTTTTCTAGTGGCTGATCCAATCATTGCTCGACAAATTAAACCACTGCTGAATTTTTACTACGCTGGCAATATTTCAGTTTATGCGACGTCTCTGGTTTATAGTGGGCAAACTAATCCTTCTTTAGACAAAGATTTAAATAATATCAAATTCTGTGATATTCCATTTGTGCTAACCACCAATCTACAAATTCAACAAGCTACAGAACAAATGCATGAATTGTTACCCAATGCGAGTGGACAAAATCTTCGGTTATTTGCCTTTGGTTATGATGCTTATCAATTATTACCGCAGCTATCTTCGTTGGGTAACTCGCCTCAGCGTGGATATACTGGTTTGACAGGAACACTGTATTTAGGCGACAACCAGCAAGTTTTGCGACAATTAACTTGGGCTGAGTTTAATAACGGCGTACCGAGGGTGATTGACTAATCATGTTAGAAGTTGGCTTTGCCCCACATAAAGGTGCGGTAGCTGAAAGCTTAGCGGCAGAGTATTTGACGCAACAAGGTTTAACGATGTTAAGTCAGAATTTTCGCTGCAAGCAAGGCGAAATTGATTTAATTTGCCGAGATGATGACACCATCGTTTTCGTTGAAGTGAGACATCGCAGTCACAGTGATTATGGCTCGGCAGGTATCACCGTGACTCGACCAAAACAACTGAAGATCATTAAAGCAGCGACCTTATTTTTATTACAGCAAGGATGGTACAATAAAAAAGTCGTACGTTTTGATATTGTTGCAATTAATGGCCTATTGAGCGCGCCCGATATTGAGTGGATTAAACAAGCATTTTATTAGAGCCTATTTGAGAGGATAAAAATGATTAACGTAGATCGAATTCGACAACACTTCAGCAATAGCATCCAAACCAAAATTGCTGCTGCCGACATTTTACCTGAGGCTATTGCACAGGGGGCAGAATTGATGGTAAAGGCCTTGTTGGATGGTAATAAAATTTTAAGTTGCGGTAATGGTGGCTCGGCCTCTGATGCACAACATTTCTCTTCCGAGTTGATTAATCGTTTTGAAGTGGAACGTCCTGGCTTACCCGCAATTGCTTTATCAACCGATACATCGGTAATTACCTCCATTGCCAATGATTATAGTTATCAAGAAATTTTTGCGCGTCAAGTAAAAGCTTTAGGTAAAACGGGTGATGTTTTATTAGCTATTTCCACCAGTGGCAATTCTCGGAATGTGATACAAGCTATGCGCGCTGCGCACGATCGGGGTATAGCTATTGTTGCATTAACTGGTCGTAATGGTGGAGAAATGGCCCAGTTTTTAAAACCAGAGGATGTGGAAATTCGCATCCCTTCTGACGTCACTGCGCGTATTCAGGAAACGCATTTGCTTGTCATACACTGTTTATGCGATTTAATTGATCATCAACTTTTTGGTTAATCTTATGACATTTATTACTTCTGAACTTAAACTCGACAATTATCGCCACAAACGCATCCTTATTACCGGCAGT
>CAZULF010000004.1:0-41461 GCA_964621215.1 uncultured Legionellales bacterium
CAATTTAATGAAAAAGGTGAGGTTATCGGTGAGCGACGTATTGTAGGGTTATATACCTCCGTAGCGTATCACAGTCGACCTTATAGCATTCCAGTTTTGCGTGAAAAAGTGCGCAATGTAATGACTAATTCACGTTTATCAACTAGCGGGCATGCCGGAAAAGCCTTATTAAATATTTTAGAAACATTACCTCGTGATGACTTGTTCCAAGCGAATGAAACAGAATTACTCGACTTAGCGATGGGCATTCTTTATATGCAAGAACGCCGAGAAATTCGCTTATTCGTGCGTAAAGATGTGTACGGTCGCTTTTTATCTTGTTTGGTCTTCGTTCCTAAAGATCGTTATAACACCGAGTTGCGAGAAGGCATGCAAAACGTGTTGATGAATGCATTCAATGCAGAAGAAATTAGCTATAACACCTTGGTAACAGATTCCGTGCTGGCACGTATTCATTACATGGTGCGTATTGATCCGCAGAAAGAAATAGAGATTGATGTTCCTGCAGTGCAAGAAAAGTTGATTGAAGTGGCGCGCACCTGGCAAGAAGATTTACGTGATGAATTACTCAATTATTTTGGTGAAGAACGATTAAAAGAACTATCACATTATATTAAAGCCTTCCCTGCGGGTTATCGTGAGAATTGTAGTGTACGAGCCGCCGTGCATGATATTCAGCATATTGAAAAATTACATGATGATATTAGTATTGCCATGAGTTTATCTCAGGCCCCCAGTGAAACACATCAGTTATTACGCTTTAAGTTATATCGTAAACATCAAGCTGTTTCATTGTCTGAAGCATTACCTATGTTAGAAAATATGGGTTTAAGAGTGTTAAGCGAAGAACCCTATCGCATAGTATTACCCCATAACGAATCTGCGTGGATCAGTGAATTCAGCATGGAGTCGGAACATGGTGCTGAAATAGATATTGAGCAAGTGCAGTCTATTTTCCAAGAGGCTTTCTCACGCATATGGTATGGTAAAGCCGAAAACGACGGTTTCAACCGTTTAGTATTAAGCGCGAAATTAACCTGGCAACAAATCACCATGTTACGTGCCTATGCTAAATATTTTAAACAAATAGGGTTTACCTTCAGTCAAACGTATATTGAAGAAACATTGGCGAAATATTCACATATTGCCGCTTTGTTAGCGCAATTATTTGTTGTTCGATTTTATCCTCATTATGCGGGTGATCGCACACGTGAAGAAGCCATGCAAGCTTTAGAACAATCAATTAACGAATCGTTTGATACGGTGGTTAATTTGGATGAAGATCGTATTTTGCGACGTTATTTGGAAATTATTAAAGCGACAACGCGTACCAATTATTTCCAACATACAGAGTCGGGTGACATCAAACCGTATATTTCCTTTAAATATGATCCTAGCCTCATAAGTGATTTGCCATTACCGCGACCAACATTGGAAATTTGGGTTTATTCTCCACGAGTGGAAGGGGTGCATTTACGCTCATCAAAAGTCGCACGAGGTGGCTTACGTTGGTCAGATCGACGTGAGGATTTTCGTACCGAAGTATTGGGTCTTATGAAAGCTCAAAAAGTAAAAAATGCGGTGATTGTACCCTCCGGAGCGAAAGGTGGTTTTGTTCCTAAGCATTTACCAGAAAATGGGACACGCGAAGAAATTTTACACGAAGGTATCGCTAGCTACCGCATGTTTATTCGAGGCTTATTAGATTTAACCGATAATCTCATTGGTGGTGAAATTATTCCACCGGCGAATGTTCTGCGTTACGACGAAGACGATTCTTATTTGGTAGTAGCCGCTGATAAAGGTACTGCAACTTTTTCTAATTATGCTAATGAAATCGCAGCAGAATATAGTTTTTGGCTCGATGATGCTTTTGCTTCAGGCGGCGCAACGGGTTATGACCATAAGCAAATGGGAATCACAGCGAAAGGTGCTTGGGAATCGACAAAACGACATTTTCGTGAATTAGGCTTGAATACACAAGAGCAGGATTTTACTGTCATTGGTATTGGTGATTTGGCCGGCGATGTATTTGGTAATGGCATGTTGCAATCACCTCATATTAAATTGCTTGCTGCATTTAATCATATGCATATTTTTATTGACCCTAACCCAGATCCGTTTACTAGCTTTAAAGAAAGAGAGCGCATGTTTCATTTAGCTCGATCAACCTGGGAAGATTATAATCCAGAGCTCATTTCTGAAGGTGGTGGTATTTTTAAACGTTCAGCTAAATCGATTACGCTAACACCACAAATTAAAGCTTTATTTAATATTGCAGCCGATACGATCGAACCCAATGCCTTAATTCGCATTATATTGCAATCGAAAGTGGATTTATTGTGGAATGGTGGTATAGGTACATTTGTAAAATCATCGCAAGAACTCAATGATCACGTAGGCGATAAAACCAATGACGCTATTCGTATTAATGGTAGTGATTTAAATTGCCAAGTTGTAGTAGAGGGTGGAAATCTGGGCTTCACCCAATTAGGACGTATTGAATTTGCCTTGAAAGGTGGACGTATTTATACTGATTTTATTGATAACTCTGCCGGTGTTGATTGTTCCGATCATGAAGTCAACGTCAAAATTTTACTGAATGGTATTGTTGGTAATGAAGATATGACGTTGAAACAACGAAATGAATTGTTATCAGAGATGACCGATGATGTAGGCGCTTTAGTGTTGAAAGATAATTACATGCAAACTCAAGCACTCAGCATGGCAACACGACGAGCGTTAAAAAATCATGATTTATATATTCGATTTATGGAAGATATGATTAATAGCGGCGCGCTAGATCGTGAAATTGAATTTTTGCCAGATGAAAAAACCTTGCAAGAGCGACGCGGCCAAAATAAGACATTAACTGCGCCAGAAATTGCGGTTTTATTAGCGTATAGCAAAATTCAGCTTAAAGATGATATCTTGCGCAGCGATGTGCCAGAAGATTTATATTTGGCAGAAGTGATTGCCACGGCATTTCCTCCTGCCATTAGTGAGCGTTTTCGTGATGCTATGTTAAACCATAGCTTGCGACGAGAAATTATTGCAACGCAAATGAGTAATGCCATTGTGAATTACATGGGCATCACTTTTGTCAGTCGCGTTAAAGAAGAAACCGGAGCTAGCGTTGATGCTATTGTACGCGCTTATTATATTGCTAACGAAGTGTATAGCGCCAACGCATTATTTCAAGAAATAGAAGCCTTAGATTACACGATTGATAGCTCGGTGCAATATGACATGATGTTATCGGTTACTCGCTTATTGCGCCGTGCCACACGTTGGATCCTACGCAATCATCGTAATGAATTACATAATATTGCTGATATTGTTGCTTTATATAAACCAGAAACAAACGTGCTATATGACAGTATGCCAGATTTATTATCTGGTGCAGCTCGTTCTTATTTCGATCATTTTCTGAAAATTTATATTGAAGCGGGCGTCCCTAAAGCTTTAGCTAAGCGAACAGCCATTACTATTGCTATGTTTTCAGGTTTGGATATTATTGCTGCGAGTCTGGAACATGAATTTGATCCTAAACAAATGGCGGTGATTTATTTTAAATTGGGCGCCCAACTAGAATTAGGATGGTTACGTGCAAGTATTATTTCTCAAGTGGAAGAAACCCATTGGGATGCATTAGGTAAAGCGGCCTTGCGTGATGATATTGATTTGCAACAACGCGAATTGACGATTATTGTGATGCTGCTAAGTAAAAATTGCGCCGACTCATCAGCCTCTTTACAAAACTGGTTAGCAATCCATAAACTGCTTATTGAAAGATGGCAACGTGTTTTATTAGGCTTGAAGAATGCCAACGCCATTGAGTTTGTCATGTACGCCGTTACAATTCGTGAGTTGTTTGAATTAACCCAAGCAAGTAAGTTGTCGGTGAGGGAGAAGCAAGAAAGATAGCGTAGCCTGGATGCAGCTATGGCCTTACCCACAAGTATCCATATTTCTCACATCTCACCCCGTCGCCCCGTGGCTTGTCCACGGGGTCCAGAAGGTTATAGAGATCTCTGGATCCCGCGAACAAGTCGCGGGACGACGTGATTTAGGCCAAATGGTATATTACCTCTTCGCAATATCCACGTACTCACGTTGAGTGTAACCCGTATATAACTGACGTGGACGTCCAATCTTAGAGTTGGGGTCACTCACCATTTCAGACCAGTTAGCAATCCAACCTACCGTTCGAGCTAGCGCAAAAATTACCGTAAACATGCTGGATGGAATTCCTAACGCTTTTAAAGTAATACCAGAATAAAAATCGACATTAGGATAAAGTTTTTTCTCAATGAAATAATCATCTTCTAATGCAATGCGCTCCAATTCCATCGCTAATTTAAACATGGGGGTATCACCAAGCCCGACAGCTTCCAATACTTCATGACAAGTTTGGCGCATGACTTTAGCGCGAGGGTCGTAATTCTTGTAAACACGATGGCCAAAGCCCATCAAACGAAATGAATCATTTTTATCCCGAGCTTTTGCTAGATATTTGCCAACCTGAGAAATATCGCCGATTTCTTCTAACATGTTAACCACGGCTTCGTTGGCGCCGCCATGGGCAGGGCCCCACAACGCAGCAATGCCTGCCGAAATACAAGCAAAAGGGTTAGCGCCGGTTGAGCCCGCCAGGCGGACGGTGGACGTTGAGGCATTTTGTTCATGATCGGCGTGCAAGATAAAAATACGATCCATAGCGCGTGATAAAACTGGATTAGAAACCCAATCAGCGCTGGGTACAGAAAACATCATACGCAAAAAGTTTTCGCCATAACTCAGATCATTGCGGGGTGATACAAAAGGTTGTCCAATAGAATATTTGTAACACATAGCAGCAAGTGTAGGCATCTTAGCAATGAGTCTGTAAGCTGAAACCACGCGATCTTCTGGATTACTGAGATCCATTGCATCATGATAGAAAGCAGATAAGGCACCGACCACGCCTAACATCACAGCCATCGGATGCGCATCGCGGCGGAATCCATTAAAGAAATTGCGGATTTGTTCATGCACCAGCGTATGTTTGTTAATATTATCGGAAAAATCTTTAAGTTGGGCTTGTGAAGGAAGTTCTCCATTTAATAGCAAATAGCAGACTTCGAGATAATCTGACTTTTCGGCTAATTGCTCAATAGGATAACCGCGGTGTAATAAAATTCCTTTCTCGCCGTCAATATATGTAATTTTAGATTCGCAGGAGGCGGTCGACATAAAGCCTGGGTCAAAAGTGAACAAATCTTGCTTCGCCAATGCCGCAATACCGACTACATCAGGCCCCAAGGTTCCAGAATAAAGGGGTAACTCCAAGGTTTCGTTATTTTTATCAACAGTAAGGGACACATGCTTGGTATCGGCCATTAGAAACTCCTGTTTTGTGCTCGTAAAATGTCAGGCTTAGTTTAACGTAGGGGTGTGACGCGCGCAATAGCATTTGTCTTGTTTTACCTGCCTATTCTCGTTATACTTTGCTGTGTTTGCCTGTGGGATTTTTACCCCTCTATTCAGTACTTAAGCCTCAAGGAACTATTAACGTGAAAAAAGCCAGACCGGTCAATCTCGATCTTTTGACTATTCGCATGCCGATCAATGCAATTGTATCAATTTTGCACCGCATTTCGGGTGTGTTTATTTTTCTCTTCATCCCTATGTTTCTCTGGATGCTCAGGTTATCTACCTTTTCCGAGCTTGGTTTTCTTCAAATGCAAGAATGCCTGACCAGTCCAATTAGCAAAATGGTGATTTGGGTGGTGCTTTCAGGCCTGATATACCATTTGGTTGCCGGCATTCGTCATTTAATCATGGATATGGGAATTGGCGAAGAACGTGAGTCGGGTCGCTTGGCTGCGCAACTTACCATGGGTGTGTCGATTATTTTGATTCTTTCTCTAGGGGTATGGTTATGGTAAAAAATGCAACAAGCTATACAGGCAATGGCTTACGTGACTGGCTAGTACAACGCGTATCTGCGGTTGTGCTTGGCATTTATAGTATCTTCCTATTGTTTTACTTTATTACCCACCCGGGGTTGGATTACGCTATTTGGCAAGGTTTATTTGCACAACAATGGATGAAAGTCGCTACGTTTATCGCTTTATTATCCTTGTTTGCCCATGCCTGGATTGGTATTTGGACCGTTTTAACGGATTATGTCAAACCCACGCACATCCGCGTAACATTAGAAGTTTTAGTTATTCTTTCCTTGTTAGCCTACTTGATTTGGGGCGCCGTAATAGTCTGGAGTATTTAAATTTATGAGCAATAATTTGCCTACTTATACATTCGATGCCGTTGTGATTGGCGCGGGTGGTGCAGGAATGCAAGCCTCGTTAAAGCTTGCAAAATCAGGGTTTAAAACAGCGGTGGTCTCTAAAGTGTTTCCAACGCGTTCGCACACAGTGTCAGCCCAAGGTGGTATTACTTGTGCTTTAGGTAACGCCCATCCCGACGATGTGCGTTGGCATACCTATGATACAGTCAAAGGCTCAGATTACATTGGCGATCAAGATTGTATTGAATACATGTGTAAAACCGGCCCAGAAGTGGTGTATGAACTAGAGCATATGGGCTTGCCATTCTCTCGTATGGATGATGGCCGCATTTACCAACGTCCTTTCGGCGGACAATCTAAAAATTTCGGTGGCGAGCAAGCAGCACGTACCTGCGCTGCGGCAGATCGTACTGGTCATGCATTATTACACACGCTATATCAACAAAACTTAAAAGCCAAAGCGGAAATTTTTTCTGAATGGTATGCCATCGATCTAGTTCCAGCGGCTAACGGTAATGGTTTCGCTGGCGTGATAGTCATGTGTATTGAAACCGGTGAATTAGCATTCATGAATACACGCGCAATTATTTTTGCTACGGGTGGGGCTGGACGTATTTTCCAATCCACAACCAATGCCTTGATCAACACCGGTGATGGCGTGGGTATGGCGTTGCGTGCAGGATTACCGCTACAAGATATGGAAATGTGGCAATTCCATCCAACCGGTATTGCGGGTGCCGGAGTGTTAGTCACCGAAGGCTGTCGCGGTGAAGGTGGTTATCTCATCAATAAAAACGGTGAACGTTTTATGGAACGTTATGCACCGCATGCAAAAGATTTAGCATCGCGTGACGTGGTGGCACGAGCGATGGCATTAGAATTACGCGCGGGTAATGGTTTTGATCCGCACGGTGTAGATTATGTCAAATTGAAACTCGATCACTTAGGCGCGGATGTCATTAAATCACGTTTACCTGGAATACGTGAATTAGCCATGACATTTGCGGGAGTCGATCCGATTAAAGATCCGATTCCAGTCGTGCCAACTTGCCATTACATGATGGGAGGTATTCCAACTAACATGCACGGACAAGTGGTCACGATCGATGATTTTGGTAATGAGTCTGTGGTTGAAGGGTTGTATGCTGCTGGCGAATGTGCGTGCGTTTCTGTGCATGGCGCTAATCGATTAGGCGGCAATTCCTTATTAGATTTAGTGGTATTTGGTCGCGCAGCGGGATTGCATGTGGAAGAACGTCTACGCGATTTTCTGCCGTTACACAGTGCATCAGAAGATGATATGAATAAAGCTTTATCGCGTTATCGTCGTTGGGAAGAGACTAAATCGGGTGAAAGTGTAAGTAGCATTCGCGCGGATATGCAAAAAGTCATGCAAGAAGATTTCGGCGTATTCCGCACAGCTGAATTCATGGAAGCGGGTATTGAAAAACTGAAGAAATTGCGCGAACGCTTACAACATGCGGCTATTGGGGATCACACGAAAGTATTTAACACGGAATTAATCGAAGCTTTAGAGTTAGATAATTTAATGGATGTGGCTATTGCAAGTGCTTTTGCAGCCAATTTCCGCACCGAAAGCCGTGGTGCACATTCACGTGAAGATTTCCCTAAACGCGATGATGAGAATTGGTTAAAACACAGCACTTACCGTTTAGGTGATAAGTTGAGTACGCGCGCAGTGAATATGAAGCCATTGAACATGCCACCTTTTGAACCAAAAGAGAGAGTATATTAATGAAAAAAGTACATTTCCAAATATATCGTTATAATCCAGAAACGGACACAGCACCACGTATGCAAGATTATTATCTGGAAGTGCCAACTGATCGTGATACGATGTTATTACGTGCATTATTAATGCTGAAAGAGCAAGATGGTACCATCACTTTTCGCCGTTCTTGTGGTGAAGGTGTGTGCGGTTCTGATGGCATGAACATTAATGGTCGTAATGGCCTGGCCTGTATTACTAATTTATCGTCATTAAAACAGCCTATTATTTTAAGACCATTACCTGGTTTCCCAGTGATACGTGATCTTGTAGTCGATATGACCGAGTTTTATAAACAATATGAAAAAATTAAACCCTATTTACAAAATGATGATCCTGCCCCTGCGAAAGAACGATTACAATCACCCAAAGATCGCGCTAAATTAGATGGGTTATACGAATGTATTTTATGTGCATGTTGTTCCAGTTCCTGTCCTTCATTCTGGTGGAATCCAGATAAATTTGTTGGGCCTGCAGGATTATTGCAAGCATATCGATTTGTTGTGGATAGTCGAGATACCCATACGGAAGAGCGCTTATCCGCTTTAGATGATCCCTTTAGTCTTTTCCGTTGTCGTGGCATCATGAATTGTGTGGATGTGTGTCCTAAAGGATTGAATCCAACCAAAGCCATTGGCAAATTACGTTCGCAATTATTGCAACATGGATCATGATTTCCATAGTATATTTTGAGGCAATGAAACAATGTCAAATGACAAAACGACTTTATTAAAACAACAAATCGACACATCATTTTTATTTGGTGGTAGTGCGGCGTATCTAGAAGAACAATATGAATTGTATTTACACGATCCCAATTCCGTTAGCATCGAATGGAAAAAACATTTTGATTCTTTACCTAAAGTGAATAACAGCACATTGGGTGATGTTTCACATGCAGCTATTCGTGAGCATTTTACTGAATTAGCTCGCCATCCGGTTATGACAATGTCAGCAGATGCATGCTCTATTGAACAAGTGCAAAAACAAGCGCATGTGTTGCAATTAATTAACGCATATCGTCATCAAGGCCACCGTTTAGCAAATTTAGATCCATTAGGCTTACGCGAATTTCCCATTATTCCCGCCTTGCAATTGTCTCACTATAATTTGTCATCATCCGATCTTTCCACCGAGTTTGAAACTAACTCATTGTCTGTGGCAATGAAGCCACGCGCAACCTTATCAGCTATCATCGATACACTAAAACAAATTTATTGTGGCTCTATCGGTTTTGAATATATGTATATCAATGATTCAGTGCAAACGGATTGGACACAGCATTATATCGAATCTGCCTATGGCAAGTTAAATCTCACCAAAGATGAGAAAAAAACTATTCTAAAAAAACTCACTGAAACAGAAGGTTTGGAACGGTATTTAGGTACGCGTTACGTCGGGCAAAAACGTTTTTCAGTTGAGGGTGGTGATAGTTTTATTCCCTTGATGAATGAATTGGTTTGTCATTCTGCCTCACATGGAGTTCAAGAGGTTGTGATCGGTATGGCGCATCGAGGACGACTCAACTTACTCGTCAATATTATGGGCAAGGCTCCAGAAAAATTATTTGCTGAATTCGAAGGAAAGTATGAAAAGTCGGATTTATCTGATGATGTTAAATACCATAAGGGGTATTCCTCAAATGTAAGCACGCCTAATGGTATTGTGCATTTAGCTTTAGGTTTTAATCCATCACATTTAGAAATTATTAGCCCAGTGGTTGAAGGTTCTGTTAAAGCACGGCAAATACGACGCCAAGATGCGCATGGAACACAAGTCGTGCCGGTAGTCGTGCATGGTGATGCTGCCTTTTCTGGTCAAGGCGTGGTGATGGAAACGTTTGCTTTATCGCAAGCTAAAGGCTATTCCACCGGCGGAACCGTGCATATTGTTATTAATAATCAAATTGGCTTTACCACAACGCATAAATTAGATGAATACAAAAATAGCTATAGCACTGACATAGCTAAGATGGTGCAAGCACCAATTATCCATGTGAATGCAGATGATCCAGAAGCAGTGGTATTTGCTGCGAGATTAGCGTTAGATTTTCGTATGCAGTTTCAGAAAGATGTGGTGATCGACTTGGTTTGTTATCGTCGTTTTGGTCACAATGAATCTGACGAACCCAGTATGACGCAACCCATTATGTATCAAAAAATTAAAGCACATCCCACCGTTCTCACGTTGTATACTCAAAAGTTAGTTGACGAAGGTGTTGTTACTACAGAAGAAGCCGCTAAATTTGCTACAGAGTACCGCGACGATTTAGAAAAAGGCCATCCAGTCGTTAAATTGAGTGCAGAGCATCGCGATGTTTTTATCACTGACTGGACGCCTTATTGGGGTAAGCCGTGGAACACACCAGTGAAAACAAGTTTACCCAAAGATCAGCTGATTGCCTTAGGCGAACGCATTACTTATATTCCAGACGATTTTGTGTTACAACCACAAGTAGCAAAAGAGTATGAAGCTCGTCGCAATATGTTAACAGGTAAAATTCCATTGCATTGGGGTATGGCAGAAAGCTTGGCCTATGCAAGTTTGGTGGATGAAGAATTTCCTGTGCGATTAGCCGGACAAGATTCCGGTCGAGGAACCTTCTCGCATCGTCATGCAGTGTTGCATGATGTTCGTAATGATAAAACCTACGAACCATTGGCGCATGTTTCTGATGATCAAGCTACATTTACTGTACTCGATACGATTTTATCGGAAGAGGCGGTCTTGGCATTTGAATATGGTTATGCTTCAGCAGAACCCAAAACACTAGTCATTTGGGAAGCGCAGTTCGGTGACTTTATGAATGGCGCACAAGTGATGATCGATCAATTCATTACGTCTGGAGAACAAAAATGGGGACGATTATGTGGTTTATCCATGTTTCTGCCGCATGGATATGAAGGCATGGGACCCGAGCATTCATCTGCTCGCTTGGAGCGATTTCTACAAGCTTGCGCGCAAGATAATATTCAAGTTTTAGTTCCCACCACACCGGCGCAATGTTTTCATATGATACGCCGACAAATGTTGCGGCCTTATCGTAAGCCCATGATTGTAATGACGCCTAAAAGTCTATTACGTCACCGCCTAGCCATTTCATCGTTAGATGATTTAGCCAAAGGTGAATTTATGACAGTCATTCCCGAAGTAGAAAAAATAGCGGATAAAGATGTACAACGACTGATATTCTGCTCGGGTAAAGTGTATTATGATTTAGTGCAACAACGTACGAAATTAAATCTTAAAGATACTGCCATTGTGAGAATCGAACAGCTTTATCCTTTCCCGACTGATGCTGTGAAAGCGGAATTTGTGCGGTATAGTAAGGCTAAAAAAATTGTGTGGTGTCAAGATGAACCCGAGAATCAAGGTTCATGGCGTTTTTGTCGTGATTATTTAACACCGATGTTATCCAACACACAAACATTGTTATATGCAGGCCGTCCATCAGCTGCCGCTCCTGCAGTAGGTTCTGCTGTTACACACGCAGAGCAACAAGAAGTATTAATTAACGCAGCATTTAAATAAGGAACAAGAGCATGGCAATCGAAATTAAAGTCCCAATGTTACCTGAATCCGTAGCAGATGCGACCATAGCTACCTGGCATGTAAAAGTCGGTGATACGGTAAAACGTGATCAAAATCTAGTGGATTTAGAAACTGATAAAGTGGTTTTAGAAGTTCCCGCAGTTGAAGATGGTGTTATTGCTGCTATTAATTTTGAAAAAGGTACCACAGTGACAGCAGGCCAAGTATTAGCAACGATTAACCCTGGCGCGGCTGGCGCACCTGCAGGGAAAGCTAGCACTGCACCGGCGGAAACCTCTAAAGCAGCAGCTGCACCTGCACCTGCTAAAGCAACTGCAGCTGAAACTGCGACGAAAACAGCAGCTGAACCTGCATTGAGTCCTTCAGTCCGCCGTATGGTAGGTGAACACGATGTGGATGTTAGCCAAGTGCAAGGCAGTGGCAAAGGTGGCAAAATTACGAAAGACGATGTTAGCAAAGTCTTGCAAAAATCGGGCAGCCGTACTGAAGAACGCGTACCCATGTCACGCTTACGTGCTCGTATCGCTGAACGTTTAGTTGAATCACAACAAACGGCAGCTATTTTAACGACGTTCAACGAAATCAACATGTATAACGTCATGGAAATTCGCAAAAAATACAAAGATCAATTTGAAAAACGTCACGGTGTAAAACTGGGTTTTATGTCTTTCTTTACCAAGGCTGTAATCGAAGCGTTAAAACGTTTCCCATCAGTGAATGCTTCTATCGATGGCAATGATATTATTTATCACGGTTACTATGATATTGGTATCGCCGTTTCTTCACCACGCGGTTTGGTGGTACCGGTTATCCGTAATGCAGAAACGTTAAGCTTAGCTGATATTGAAAAAGCGATCGGTAGTTACGGTGAAAAAGCACGCGATGGTAAACTGACTGTGGAAGAAATGACAGGTGGAACCTTCACCATCTCTAACGGTGGTGTTTTCGGATCATTATTATCAACACCTATCATTAATCCACCTCAAAGCGGTATTTTGGGAATGCATAAAATTGAGGAACGTCCAATCGCAGAAAATGGTCAAGTCGTCATTCGTCCAATGATGTATGTGGCCTTATCCTACGACCACCGCATCATCGACGGCCGCGAATCGGTTAGCTTCTTGGTGGCAGTGAAAGAGTTGCTAGAAGACCCCACTCGCTTGGTGTTAGACGTCTAATTAATCTGACCTGGCATCCACAACCACGTCGTCCCGCGGCTTGTCCGCGGGATCCACGGTTACTATCCGAAGATCCCGGATTCCGCTTCGCTGCAACCGGGCTACATAAAACATAGAAATCCTCTATCATCTAGCTCAATTTCGTGTATAATTCCCCCTCAATTTTCATTAACTAACCCATGTGGATATACAACATGAATCTACACGAATATCAAGCTAAGCAATTATTATCTCAATACAATATCCCAGCGCCGGGCGGTGAAATCGCCTCTAATGCCGAAGAAGCAGTGGCGGCGGCTAAGCACTTGGGCGGTGATGCCTGGGTAGTGAAGGCGCAAGTCCATGCTGGCGGTCGCGGTAAAGCTGGTGGTGTAAAATTTGTCCGTAGCCTGGATGATGTGCGACAACTATCGCAAACTTTAATTGGTAAAAATTTGGTCACATACCAAACCGATGCCAAAGGCCAACCTGTCAATATCGTCTTAATTTCCGAACCAACCGACATCAAACGTGAACTTTATTTGGGTGCGGTGGTTGATCGTGCGTATAAACGCGTGGTGTTTATGGCATCAACTGAGGGTGGCGTAGAAATTGAAAAGGTCGCTGAAGAGCATCCGGAAAAAATTCACCACATTGTTATCGATCCTTTGGTGGGTGTAATGCCATACCAAGCACGTGAATTAGGTTTTGCCTTGCAATTAGATAGCGAGCAAATCAAACAATTTACTCACATCATGACACAATTAGGCAAGATGTTTGTCGATTGCGATCTCAGCATGTTGGAAATTAATCCTTTAGTGGTTCGCACCGATGATAAATTAACCTGTCTCGATGCCAAGATTGTTGTTGATGATAATGCTATGTATCGTCAACCGGCATTACGTGCAATGCGCGATACCACACAAGAAGATGAACGTGAAAATCGTGCTCACAATTGGGAATTAAATTATATTGCACTCGATGGCGATATCGGCTGTATGGTAAATGGTGCCGGTTTAGCCATGGCAACGATGGATTTAATTAAATTGCATGGTGGTAACCCAGCCAACTTCCTCGATGTCGGTGGTGGTGCTACTAAAGAGCGCGTGACGGAAGCGTTCAAAATTATTTTATCTGACGAAAATGTAAAAGGTATTTTAGTGAATATTTTCGGTGGTATCGTGCGTTGCGATATGATTGCCGAAGGTATTTTAAGTGCCGTTTCGGAAGTCGGAGTCGACATTCCTGTGGTTGTACGTTTGGAAGGAAATAACGCTGAATTAGCAGCGAAAATCCTCAATGAAAGCGGACTCAATATCATTGCAGCAAAAAGTTTTGATGATGCTGCGCAGCAAATCGTTAAAGCGGTGAGAGGTTAAACCATGAGTATTTTAATTGATAAAAACACCAAAGTTATTTGCCAAGGGTTTACCGGTAGCCAAGGCACATTCCATTCTGAGCAAGCAATCAACTACGGCACCAAAATGGTTGGTGGTGTCACACCCGGTAAAGGTGGCCAAGAACATTTAGAATTGCCGGTGTTTAATACTGTACGCGATGCAGTTGATGCAACCGGTGCGGATGCTTCTGTTATTTATGTGCCAGCGCCTTTTGCGATGGACTCTATCATTGAAGCAGCTGATGCGGGTATTGCTTTAATTATTTGCATTACTGAAGGTGTGCCCGTGTTGGATATGCTGAAAGTCAAAGCGTATTTAGAAGCGAACACCGATTCACGTTTAATTGGACCTAATTGCCCTGGTGTGATTACTCCGGGACAATGTAAAATTGGTATCATGCCAGGTCATATTCATTTGCCAGGTAAAGTGGGTATCGTTTCACGTTCAGGCACGTTAACCTATGAAGCAGTGAATCAAACGACGACTTTAGGTTTTGGCCAAAGTACTTGTGTCGGTATTGGTGGCGATCCTATCCCAGGTTCTACTTTCATTGATATTCTCGACATGTTTGAAAATGATCCGCAAACTGAAGCCATTATTATGGTTGGCGAAATTGGCGGTAGCGCTGAAGAAGAAGCAGCTGAATTTATCAAATACAACGTGAAGAAACCGGTAGTATCGTACATAGCGGGTGTTACTGCTCCCGCAGGCAAACGTATGGGGCATGCTGGTGCGATTATTGCTGGTGGAAAGGGCACTGCCGCTGAGAAGTTCGCAGCGCTAGAAGCCGCTGGAGTACGCACAGTACGCTCCCCAGCCGCTATTGGCTTAGCCATTGCCGAAGTCACTGGCTGGTAGTTTGTAGCTCGCGTAGCCTGGATGGAGCGCAGCGGAATCCGGGATTCTCGAATAGGGAAACCCGGATTCCGCTGCGCTCCATCCAGGCTACGAATTCCTCCTCACAAGTGATCTTAATATGGACAAATCTCCTTGCTATTGATAGCATAAGGCTCTTCTAATGCCTAATTGCGAAATAATATTAACAGAGAGAGAAAAATGATGAGATCACCCCAAGACAATTTCAATCTAAAATTACAAAGTAGCTCGCCAGCGATTACCCGATTTTCTGTGCTTTTCCAGGAGAGACCTACCGTCTCTATAGAAGCACCAGCAAACCTTAGTTATACTGAGAAACAGTCTTATATCAGAGCTCACCAAGCGGTTGCTTGGTTGAATACTAAGATTGACGAGATATTTACTTTCGATAAAGAGTTAATACAACAAGCGGGTCAATGGGATGTTGTTATCGAAAATCCACAAGATGCAAATGGAGCTAAGCAGTATACAATAAGACTAAATGGAATCGTTTTTTCTGATTCACTGGCTGAAAACTCTGAGATATGTGGTGAGATGATTGAGCAAGCACTCAAGTCTTTTGCTGAAAAACATGCCACTGATTTCGGTGTAAGTGTATTAATCTATCAAGCCTTAGATTCTGCCACCAGTGAATTAACTCAGGTATCGACAAGTTCAGTTTCACCCTCATCCAGCTCCAGTAGTTCTAGTTCCTCGTCTACAGACTCAACTAATCTAGCCACATCGTCACTGCCTCTACCTGGGTTTGGGGCACCTTCAATACCACCGTCGACAAGCTCATCATCATCATCGAGCGCTTCATCGAGTTCTAGCAGCAGTTCTCATTCAGTTAAAAGCTCGGAAACCTTCCTTTCTCCTCAAGTTCCTGAAGTCACAAAGCTAAAATATCCAACTTCGGCACAATATATAGGGCAAACCATCCAGTATCTACTACCTGGCGGTGACGAAACAGCTATTCCGCGAGTTGTATTCCTGAAAAATAACAATAAAAATCCTGATACTTTGCAGATTAATTTCTCTGATGTTGGTTATGGTCGGCGTATTTTTAATGTACTTGTAAATAGGTATACAAGCGTTTCTAATCCCTCGGTTAGAGATGATCCCCCCTTTAACCATTTTATTCTGACTATAACAAATCTTGATGAGATTTTTGATTTTCTCTATATGTGCTGCGAGTTGTCTGCTGAAAAGATATTAGCTTTTCTACAACAACAAACTGTGAGTTCTGCTCAGGATATCATGGATAGAGCTCCTCCATTACTTAATAGGAAAGTACTCCGAATTAATCGTCAAGGTTTTAGAGATAGCATTGCCGCAACTATGATGCGATTATTGCCTCAGGATAAAAATAAATTTGAAACTATTTGGTCAGAACAACAAGCTTATCAAAGTAAGGTTCTTCCTTCCATCGGTTGGGGCGCCGCCACAAAGAACAACGGCCAAGATTTCGGTTCAGATTTTGTGATTATGTTTAATAGCGAACAAGCAGCCTATGGCCGTAAGTTACTGACTGCATTATCTAGAGCGGGCTTTACTACTTTAAAACCAGATGCTCGATGTTCTGAAGGTGGTTTTGCTTTTAGTACCAATAATACAGCCGAGATTATTAGTTTAATAGAGAATTTTTGTCATTTTCACCCTACATGGACCCAGCAATTTTTTACCCATATGGGTTTTCAGAATGAATATGAACATTATTGGCAATCTGTTTCGCCTCAACAAACTGACCTCTCCAGCGATCCAGTTATTCGGTTAACGCAAGCACAAATACCGAAGGAAGAAAAACTAGCGGAATATTTTGAAGACCCCATAAATTTGGAAGAGTTTATTGAGCCATGTATCTGTCTTGATGGGCAGACATATAGCCGAGAGATAATTACAACTTATTTACAGTCTAAATCCACATCACCGATTACACGCGAGCCTCTCTCGAGTCAACAAATTTATAGCAATCAGACCGTCCTAGAATTCGTAAAAAGTTTTAGGCAGGGGAATATTAATATGCTGTATTGCCCGGTGACCAAGCGTTTATTGACAGAGACAATCGTGACAAAAGACGGAGTCAGTTATCACCCTGACGTTATTAATGGCAAAACACCAGAAGAAACTAAATCGGATTGTGTGAACTATAAGATCAATGATGAGATAATAAGTTTTTTAACAAAACCTGACGGAGCCTTGCTTAGAAATTTACGAGTGCAATCTATAACAGGATCTTTATTAGAAGAGATTCCTGCTTTGCCACGAGATTTAAAAAATAGATCCGCGGTAGCTCAATTTATGGGAGCATCTCCTTCCATGAGTAGCTCCAGTAGCAGCCTTTTCTCATCAACGAGTACGACGGCAGCTGCAGCAGATCCTGCAAGTAAGACGATTCCATTACCGATTATTAATCTAGATGATCGTCCTTCTGTTCAACCAAGCACATCTATTTCGTCTGCGGATGGAAATGCTTCATTCGGTTTGTTTCGTTCATGGCTTCAACTCGGAGATTCAATCTTTAATAATTTTTCTTCGACATCAACACTATCACCGAGAACCGTTGCGCTCTATGCGGTTAGATATTTACGTGAAAAGGATGCGACGTCTTGGTATGTACAAAAGGATGATAAGGGAAAATATATACCACACCAAGATAATCGTTGCATTACTAAACCTAAAGGCAGCTACGTCTCCAATCGTTATTCAGACACTCTTATGAAAAATTTAGAATATACAGGGCCGTTGGGGTTAATAAAAACCAGCGAAACTGAGGAGAAAGTTTCACTCTCTATTAATAATGAAGATGCTATTATGGAGTTAGCAACTAAATGGCAGGTTGAGCATCCTAATTCTTCAATTATCGCCACAGCCGAGGAAATACTGATAGATTTAGAGGAAGCCACTGCAGCGAGGGATTATCTTAATAGAGCCACAGGCTTACAATGGCAGATCACGAGAAAAGCGAAAGAGTATTATATCGAGTGTGAGCAGGGGTACAGTCTAATAAGTGACAAAGAGTTAGGGACTAGTACTATGGTTTTGCAATCGGTTCTTGCATGGTTAAGAGCACACACATCGTGTCCTGAACTTGCAGCTAACATAGGTCTGGCTAAGGACCAATACGACAAAGGTATTCTACTACAGCCTGGACAGGCAACGATTACAAAAATCAGCATAGCCAACCAAGACCATGTTCGTGAATTAGCGAATAAGCAGCGAAGTAATGAGCCTATACATTCTCGTAGCTTTCATTAGCCCCACGTAGCCCGGATGCAGCGCAGCGGAATCCGGGATTCCCTATTTGAGAATCCCGGATTCCGCTGCGCTTCATCCAGGCTACAAAATATAATCTCTACCGTCCGGCTTTCCAAACTTGCCAGCTAAATATCAGTGATAATATACCGTAAATGGCGGCAGCGATTCCGATGAGAATGGCTATTGCGCCTAAGCCAGAAGCAGGATGAATCACGATAGTTATTCCAACTAGAACTAACAATAACCCCATGATTGCGCCAACCATCATATTACCCATTAAATGGCGTAATCGTATAGCAGTCACGAATTGAATAATACCGCTGATGATAGCCCAAAATGCGATGATGTAGATGAGCACTAAACCAGTTAGACCAGGCCATAACCAAATGACTAAACCGATCAACATGCTGATAGCGGCATCGATGATGTGATTGCTCCACAATACATCCGTTTTGCGACGTATAAAAGACATGATGGCGGTAAATAACCCGAACACAAACAAGAAAATACCAAAGATATTAATAATCAGTATTACTGAAAGGGCAGGGTGGGTAAATAGCACAGCGGCAAATAGCAATGCGATAATGCCTCGCAGAGCAGGTAATAGCCATAGGCTTTTCAGTTCCATTGTCATATAATAACCTCCGTTGTTTACAAACAGTATCAAGTATATAGGAGGAATCAAAGCGATGCCATCATTTGATATAGTGTCAGAAATTGATCAACACGAATTAGCGAATGCTATAGACCAAGCTAATCGAGAAATTACCACCCGTTTTGATTTTAAAGGTGTGGATGCGACTTATGAATATAAAGATGACAAAATTACTATCATGGCGCCAAGTGATTTTCAAGTGAAACAAATGCAAGATATTCTGTCTAATAAATTCTCTAAGCGTAACCTGGATGTACGTGCATTGGATTACCAGAAAATAGAAACCAATTTGAGCCAAGCCCGACAAGTTGTGAATGTGAAGCAAGGTATTGCGCAAGAAACAGCGAAGAAAATTATCAAATATATTAAGGATGAAAAGTTTAAAGTGCAGGCGGCAATTCAAGCGGACCAAGTGCGCGTAACGGGCAAACAACGCGATGATTTACAAACCGTCATGGCTGCGCTAAAAGACCAAGATTTTAGCTTGCCGTTGCAGTTTAAGAATTTTCGAGATTAGCACGTTATAAATTAATGCATTTTAATAAAATCCATAATATAATTAAAAAAATAATGTTCTTATGGATTTGCATTGCAACTATCGCTCATAAGTCCCAGCTTTTTGCTTGGGATGCTAATCGTCCTCAACCTCCCTAGCTTGCCATCAAAAGCGATCATACTGGGTTGCGTTGCTTTGGGGATAATAGGGGTGGTAGTAACGCAAAAAGTAGGAAAGTTAAAACTACCTTTGTTATCCCTTTCAATCATGTTGCTGGGCGCAAGTTGGTTTATGTATCACACGCACAGCTTGTTGCAATGGCAGTTACCAACACAATGGCAAAATGCACCATTGCAAGCAACCGGTCGGATTGTTTCTTTGCCAGTGAATAAATATGGCCAGCAACAATTTGCTATGCAGTTGGAACGACTATGTGAAGGGCGAGAATGTCAGAGTTTTCATACCTCTCGTCCTCCCGCGACTTGTTCGCGGGATCCAGAACGCGGAAGCGAATGCAGGGATCCCACGGACAAGCCGCGGGACGACGGGCCAAAGATTTTATTAAATTGGCAAAAACCACCACAACCATTGATCATCGGGCAACGCTGGCAATTGTGGATTAAATTAAAACCTCCGCGTAGCTATGCTAACCCAGGTAGTTTTGATCACGCAAAATGGTTATTTCAAAATAGTATTCGAGCGACGGGGTATGTTATCAGTCGTCCATTAAACAATATTTCTTTATCTTCGTCGTCCCGCGATTTATTCGCGGGATCCATGTTTTTCACGCCACAAGGTTCAATACGTCAACAAGCCGATACGGCAGTTACCACACAGCTAACGAATCGTCCCTTCGCCGGCGTGATTAGCGCACTCACTTTAGGAAACAGCGCTGCCATTTCACAAGAGCAATGGCATGTGTTTCGTAATACTGGAACATCGCATCTGGTGGCAATATCTGGCTTGCACATCGGCATGATTGCCGCGGTAGTGTACTGGCTATTTGCACATATATGGCGTTTATTTCCGCGATTATGTTTACGTTGCCCTGCACCTCAAATCGGTGCTATCTGTGGCATTGGGGGTGCGTTAGCTTACAGCGTGTTATCCGGTTTTTCCATTCCAGCACAACGTTCTTTAATCATGATTGTCGTCTGGATGTCAGCCTTATTATGGCGACGGCACGTCACCATGTTGCATCGTTTCATGTTGGGATTGCTGTTAGTTTTGTTACTCGATCCATTAGCCGTAATGAATATGGGATTTTGGTTATCGTTTGGTGCCATTGCCATGATTGGTTATGGCATGAGTTGTCGATTAACAACTAATACGCTGTGGTGGAAATGGGGCCGAGTGCAATGGGTGGCATCGGTGGGATTAATGCCGTTAAGTTGGTTGTTGTTTCAGCAAACATCGATCGTGGGTTGGTTCGCTAATTTCATTGCCATTCCATGGGTAGGATGGATCACAGTGCCTTTAGCATTATTAGGTTGTGCCTTATTACCCTTTTGGCAAACTGGATCGTATGCATGTTTATTATTAGCAGAAAAAACCATGGAGTGGTTATGGCCTTATTTAAATTATCTGAGCAATGTGCATTTTAATAGTTGGTATTTAGCGTTTAGTTCTCCGTGGTTAATTGTAGTGAGTATGATTGCCGTATTGTTACTGTTGGCACCGACAGCCATGCCAGCACGGTGGTTAGCTATCATTTGGTTTTTACCGGTTTTTTACATTAAACCTACCAAGTTACCCATCGCTGCAGTACGTGTGACAACGTTGGATGTTGGGCAAGGATTATCAGTATTAGTAGAAACTCGCAATCATCGATTGATATATGACACAGGCATGGGATATCCCGATGGCTATAACCTAGGTGATGTGGTGGTGATTCCATTTTTGCGTGCAACACATATTACCCAATTAGATAAAATGATCATCAGCCATGCCGATGCGGATCATGCTGGAGGTGTTGCTGCTATGTTGCGGTGGTTTCCATCGCTACCGATGTTAACCAGTGCACCGGCACGATTTGCTTCATACAAACAAGTTGCTGTCTGTCAGCAAGGACAACATTGGCAATGGGATAGTGTTGAATTTACCATGTTGTATCCTACGCATGATCAACTTACATTAGGTAATGACAGTTCATGTGTATTACAAGTTCGCACTGGAGATAAAACGGTATTACTCACTGGCGACATTGAACATCGCGCCGAGCAATCACTCGTTCAATTGTATGGCGATACATTACGATCCTCTATCTTGTTCGCGCCACATCATGGTAGCAAAACTTCTTCCACGGCAGGTTTTATTGAAAAAATAAAACCGGAGTTAGTGATCTTCTCAACCGGTTATTTAAATCGATATCACTTTCCCCATCCATTGGTACAACAACGCTATGCGGAATTAGGTATAAAAACGTTAAATACAGCCGAGACGGGTGCAATTACTTTAATGCTACAACCGCAGCAGCCTATTAAATTAGAAACGTATCGGCAACAGGTTAAGCATTTTTGGGAGTAGGGATAGTAGGGTCGTAGGATGGTGGTGCGGTGATGCATGTTGGTTGGGAAGTTGGGAAATAAGCAAAGCGGTTGGGCGTTAATGAATAGTGAGTTTGAGTAGTAGCTGTAGCATTTTGGTATAATAAAAATTTATTGTAATGTTCTACCATCATGCCAATACAGTGCTCTAACAGAAGTCCAGCATATTGCTCTACTATGAATTTACGGTAATGTTTATCCAGTCGTTTTTGTAATTGAGTGAGCCTAGTTTCTTGTTCAGCAATGGCTTGAGTAAATTTTTCTATGTTAGATGAGATTTCATCCCGTTTGCATTCTAAATCAGTCGATGGCGTTTGCAGCTGCGAATTAAATTTTTCTAAACGACATTGCCATCTAGAAAGATAAGTGCGGTTTTTTGTAAGAGCTTCTTCTACACGGGTTATATTTCTTTCAGTGATTTCTATCTTTTTGAGGTGAGTTTTATCATTTCCTTTGCTCATAATATTCATCCTTAACTGAAATCTCTTGTATTCAATGCGTTGTTCGTAAAGTATCGCGTTATGCGAGCTTATTATTTTCCGGGTCCAGTTTTTCCGGTTGGACGTGGAGTAGTAGTTCCTGTGTTATCAGAGGCAACTGGTTTTTGAGGAGGAAATAAATTCAAATTCGGATGATACTTTGGAGGTGAGGAGGTAGTGATTATGGTTGTTCCTGCTGTATCTGTAGAGGTCTGCTTTTTGGTTGGCAGCTCAAGTACTCCTGTTGTATCTGTAGGTGTTGCAGGCAGCTCGAGCGCTCCTTCATCAAACAAGTCAGTATCTTTTAACAAATCAAGCTCATCTTCAGAGGTCGACCCACCCGATTCATATCCCTGTCTGTCAGGTGTAGTCGGCAGAGAAGAGGTCGCGGATGAAGCACCAATTGAAGAACTAAGCTCAGTTGGGGAGTTATCACTAAGTAGATCTCCACCCAGATCACCCATAATATCGCTTGGATTACTTGCACTGCTGGGTAATGTCTCTGGAATAGAGGGTGCTGGAGGTTGTGGTGGTGGAGCAGTAAAATAATTAATAGCAGAGGCTACTAATCCCCCAATACCAATAGTCGCTGCAACAGCACCAACTACCAATGTAGCAATACCTAATGCAGGTAAAATAACAGGAGCAACTAACACAACGCCTGCAGCCGCAGCAGCAATTAAAACAGGCCCACCGACAATAGCTAATAAACCAAGACCGACAAACGTCAGATTTCTTGCTAATTCAGCATTTTTGTTTTCAGTGGAGGGAGGTGGTGATACAGCTTCTTGTCTAGCATTTGTATGTGAGGAGGCCGTTGCATTTTGTTCGATACTTGGAGATATGCGAGTCTGTTCTTCTGCCGTTTCTCTATTATTTTCGACTGGCTCCAACAATGTAGATGGTTCTTCAATAGTACCAACATGGGATTCAGCAGAGTTAGCTGCAGCTGAGATATTGGTGTTTACAGCTTTTGCTGATTCAGCACGAGACTCCGGCGAAATGGATCTCTTTTGGGGAGCAACGGGTATTAATGTCGAGGTAGTGGCTGCTGCAGAAAATTGTTCGGTTGATGGCGCATTAAGTGATTCAGGGGGAGTTTCCGCAACGGACAGTTTACTGGTTTGTTCTGGTGAGGTAGAGACAGCAGAAACAGTTTTTGCAACAGGAGTAACAGACTGTTCAAAAGAATCAGACTCAATATCTTCTAAAGGTGTAGTTTTAAGATAAAACGATCGTTCAGAAGAAAGACTGTTCAAAAAACCAATTAATGCTTTGTTAGTGAACCAGTTCACAGAGGCAATTATCTCTTGCTTTTTATCTTGTGGTAATACAATTCCATCAATCAGAATATCTAATGTCTCTTGCGTATCCGCACTAACCTCTATAGTTTTGGTACAAAATCCTCGGTTATCGCTGAAATCAGATTTAAGAGTCCAAGTGTATGTTGCTGAATCTGGCAGAGGAACTCCGTTTATATAATCCTGTTTAATTGCATCGCGCGTTCGCTCATTAAACATTACTTGTAACGAAGGAGAGACGCTATAGGCAAATTCAAAGCTATCTTGATTAATTGTGAGTATATTTTTACCTTTTTGTGCTTCTGAACTTTCCGGGAAGAAAACATTATCCCCACTTCGAAAGGAAGAGGCTAGAGGAGCTACAAACAACCTAGATGCACCATACATAAGAGTTTGGGTATACTCTACACAAAGTTTATTAGCTACATCTAATCCGAAATTATTTGCTAAATCCGTATAAAGGAAGAAAGCTAGCTTATTATCGGGCGGAACATAATTAGTATCTTCGATATGCATTTCTTCGCGATATCTTTTTTTGTATATTTCATAAGGCTCAATACCCACAATTATCAGACCTCGTTTCCAATCAGAAAAAAGTTGTCCAATAAAAACTTTAATTTGATTAATTTGAGTGTGTTCATTTTTGTTTTGTTTTGGATTGATTTCCGCTCCTTTAGCATCGAAGAGAGTATCCAAATTGATCGCGTTTAACTGCGTCATTGTTATGTCAGGCGGCGTCACGGTACTTTGTGGTTCATACCAGTCGTTTTGAATATATTCTTTTACAGCTGTATTCTGCGAACTCCCTAAATCACTAGGTGTCAATGTCTTGTGGAAACGTACATTGGGAGTAGATTCACTCGAACTACTCAACGAGCTTTGATCTGGAGATTTTGTTTGAGAGAGCTTTTCATCTGACATAATTCAATTTCCACCTCAGCTATTTGCTGGTAGGTAAAGCACGACTCCCTGGATTAGATTCCTTTGTAACATCCGGAAGCCGGACGACAGAGCCACTAAGAATTTAATATAACCCTAATGATAGTATAATACCATATTCTGTCTCATGTGTAAAAAACAGTTTAAAATTGCACCAAACCCCCGAACGCGGTATTATAGGGCCTTATAAAATTTAAGGTGAAAAATCAATACCATGGCAAAGTTTATCATCGATAATAAGGCGGCTAAGAAGCTGGCTAAAGCCCGGCCGGACGGGAATAGTTGGGCAGTTTATAAGCGTTTATTGGGCTACGCTAGGCCTTATGCATGGACTTTTGTGATCGCTGTCTTAGCCAATATCGCCTTTTCGGGTATCGATTCCACGTTTGCCTATTTGCTTAAGCCTATATTAAACAAAGGCTTTATTACGCCCGATCCGGCATTTTTGAAGTGGATTCCCTTAATTATCATAGGGTTATTTATTTTACGTTCAATAATGAACCTAGTGGGCAGCTATGCCATGGGTTTAGTCGCGCGTAGCGTAGTCATGGGCTTTCGCCGCAATATTTTTGAACATTTCTTACGGTTGCCATGCTCGTTTTATGATCAAACCTCATCAGGACAATTACTATCAACGCTAATTTACAATGCGGCTCAGGTTTCTTCTGCCAGCACCAATGCCGTCACCACCTTAATTCAATCAGGGGCGTTAGTTGTTGGGCTGTTAACCGTTATGTTTGTGATTAGCTGGCAGTTGTCGTTAGTCTTTTTTGCCACGATTCCGCTGATTGCTATTCTGGTGCGTGTAACTAGCAAGCGTTTACGTAAAATGAGTAAAAACGCGCAGGAAGGAATGGGGCACATTAGCCATATCGCAGAAGAAGCGATTGAAGGCTACAAAGTGGTGCGCACCTTCGGCGGTGAAACATATGAAACCACAAAATTTAAAGCCGCGACTGAAAAGCAAATGTATTGGGAATTAAAGCTGATTATCATGGGCGCGCTGAGCGATTCCAGCGTGCAATTGCTGGGAATTACAACGTTAGCAGTGATGATTTTTATGGCAACCTCGCATTGGGGCGTAAGTCATATGAGTGCCGGTAGTTTTACTGCAGTGATTGCTTCGATGATGGCGCTATTAAAACCAATGCGTAATTTAACCTCGATCAATGCCACTATTCAACGTGGTTTAGCCGGAGCGGAAAGTATATTTACTTTATTAGATCGACCGGCAGAAAAAGATGAAGGGCGTGTTTCTTTACCACGTGCGATGGGTGATATTGCCTATCGACATGCGAAATTTGCTTATGAAGGCAATGAGCGTGTTGTGTTGCAGGATATTAGTTTCACTATTCCCGCAGGAAAGTGTTTCGCCTTTGTGGGGCGCTCGGGTAGTGGTAAAACAACTCTAGTGAATTTGCTGCCACGATTTTATGATGTACAAGAGGGTGAAATCACTATCGATGGCATTAATGTTTTTGATATAAAATTAGCTGAGCTACGAAAGCAATTTGCTTTTGTAAGTCAGCATGTAACATTATTTAACGATACATTAGCAAAAAATATTGCTTATGGTTGTCATGATAGAGAAATTACCGAAGCAGATATTATTGCTGCGGCAACTTCAGCACATGCAATGGAGTTTATCGAAAAATTACCGGAAGGTATTCACACTCTAATTGGTGAAAATGGTGTGTTATTATCTGGCGGCCAACGTCAACGTATTGCGATAGCGCGAGCTATTTTGAAGGATGCTCCTATTTTGATTTTAGATGAAGCGACCTCGGCGCTCGATACGGAATCAGAACGTCATATCCAAGCAGCATTAGATGAGGTGATGAAGCACCGCACCACACTAGTGGTGGCGCATCGATTATCCACGATTGAAGATGCTGATTGCATCGTTGTGTTAGATCAGGGGCGTATCGTCGAAATGGGTACACATAGAGAATTGATCGCACGCAAAGATTATTATTCACGTTTATATAACATGCAATTTCATGAAGTGGAAAGTCATGAAGCCGTTGCAGTGTAATATGAATTTTTTCCCCTCTTGGTGGATGAAACGAAATTATCTGGCTTGGTTATTGTGGCCATTTTCTCAATTATTTTTGCTTATTATCATCGTACGACGTTGGCTGTATCAAAAACAGTGGCTGAAATCTTATCGTGCCAAGTTACCCGTTATTGTTGTAGGTAACATCACAGTAGGCGGCACGGGTAAAACACCGGTTGTTATCGCGATAGCACAATGGTTAAAACAACAAGGACTACGACCGGGCATCGTCAGTCGTGGTTATAAAAGTCATGTAAAGAATTATCCTTATTGGGTTACAGCAGTATCATTAGCAGAGCAGGTGGGGGATGAGCCATTATTAATTGTACAACGCACAGAATGCCCATTAGTCATCGATCCTATTCGCGCGCGAGCAGTGCAAGCTTTGGAAAAGTCAGGCAAATGTGATGTGATCATTAGTGATGATGGCTTACAGCATTATGCATTAGAACGAGATATTGAAGTTGTGGTTATTGATGGTGAACGACGTTTTGGTAATGGTTTTTTATTACCGGCTGGAATGTTGCGTGAACCGACTTCGTGTTGTGATAATGTAGATATTGTGGTTTGTAATGGAGGAGTTGCACAAGATAAAGAATGGAGTATGCAATTGGCGCCCACAAAAGTCTATGCCGTCAACAATCCAGCAAAAACTATTTCATTAACTCATTTTCAACATAAAAAAGTTCATGCTGTAGCCGGCATTGGCAATCCACAGCGTTTTTTTGCTTTATTGCGACAAGCTGGGTTGGAGGTGATTGAGCATGCCTTTCCGGATCATCATGCTTATACAGAAAACGATTTTAATTTTGTAAGCGATAATCTTCCTGTATTTATGACAGAAAAAGATGCGGTAAAATGCCCGTTTTTGTCTTATACTGAAGCATGGTGTGTGGCAGTGGATGCCCAATTGCCAGAAACATTTTTTCTACAGCTGAAGGAATTATTGAATACATGTTTTCATTGAGAAGAATTTTTTGCTGGTACGTCGTCCCGCGGCTTGTCCGCGGGATCCAGGTTGTGTCGATGCGTTCTGGATCCCACGGACAAGCCGCGGGACGACGTGGCTATGGGATTGCGAGACGACGAAGTTTGGATGTGGCTTTGATAGCCACCAGCTTAATCACCATGAGTTTTCCCTCCCTATCGTCCGCATTACCCGTGCCAGTCCAAATTATTCCTGCCTATAATATGTCAACCTATGATCGTACTATTAATCAATTGTATGCCCAACCACAAAGTCATGCGAGCAGTTTAACTCAACGTATCGATTACGACAGTGCTTATTTTTTTCATAAACCGTATGAACTATTTCCATCAGGCGAAGGTGCTGATGCATTATTTGATAAAAGCCCAGTTTATCGCACAGATATTTTTGATTGCCTCACTTATGTCAATACTGTCATTGCGTTAGCTCGTTCAAATAATTTAAAGCAATTCCAAACCACGTATCGATTACTCAACTACAAGAATGGTAAAGTCGCATTTATCGATCGCAATCATTTTACTGATGCAGATTGGAATATCAATAACGCACAAGCAGGGTTTATCAAAGATATTACGGTACAGATACATAATACAAAGGGTAAATCTGTGGCGCGTTATGTGACTAGTGTGATTGATAAACCTAATTGGTATAAACACATGGAAGCCAATCGAATACGTTTATTTCGTTATAGTGGTGATGTGTTAGCAAATCAGTTACTACAAGCTATGCGAGCGCAATCAAACCAAGTGAAATCTGAAAAAATTCGCTTACCTTATATTGAATTAACGACGTTATTTGATAAACATAATCAACCGGATTTAGCTCTATTTGATCAAATTCCTTCTGGATCAGTGATTGAAATCATTCGACCGAATTGGGATTTACGACGAGAGCTGGGTACCCGCTTAAATGTATCGCATCTAGGTTTTGCTATCAAGACAGAAAAAGGCTTAATGTTTCGCGAAGCCTCATCGGAAATTGGGGAAGTCGTTGATGTTCCTTTAATGCATTATTTACAGCAATACTTGCACGATAAAACAGTGAAAGGGATCAATATTCAACAGGTTTTGGACTGATTTGTAGCTACACACTCCCATTGTCATGCCAGCGAAGGCTGGCATCCAATCTCGAAAATAGATGCCAGTCTTCGCTGGCATGACAATGGTGAGAATAAAAGAGAAAAGTAATGAATATATACTCACAACGCATTTTAATTTTAGACTTTGGATCGCAATATACGCAGCTCATCGCTCGGCGAGTGCGCGAATTTGGCGTCTATTGTGAATTGCATGCATTTGATATGGATAGTAAAGCGATTCAAGAATTTGCACCAGATGGTATTATTCTTTCTGGTGGACCTGAATCCGTGTTAGAAGAAACCACGCCACGCGCACCGGCGATTGTTTTTGAATTAGGCTGCCCCGTGTTAGGTATTTGTTATGGTATGCAAACCATGGCAGCTCAACTCGGCGGAGCAGTCGAATCAGCCATACATCGAGAATTTGGTTATGCGCGTGTTGCCTTACATGGACATAGCCAATTGTTAGATCACATTGAAGATCACGTTGAAGGAACTCAAGCTTTTCTTGATGTTTGGATGAGTCATGGCGATCATGTCTGTCAGTTGCCAACAGGTTTTAAAATGATTGCGAGTACTAGCAACGCGCCGATTGCTGCCATGGCTGATGAAAATCGTAAATTTTATGGTGTGCAATTTCACCCAGAAGTCACACACACTTTACAAGGCGAGCGTATTTTAAAACGTTTTATTTACGATATTTGTGGATGCGAGGCAACATGGACAACACAAAATATCATTGAAGAAAGCATTTCTACTATTCGGCATGAGGTAGGTTCTGATCAAGTCATTCTAGGTTTATCGGGTGGAGTAGACTCCTCTGTTGTCGCTGCTTTATTGCATAAAGCTATTGGCGACCAACTCACTTGCGTATTTGTTGATACCGGATTATTACGTCTGGGCGAATCGGATAATTTAATGAAAATATTTTCGCAGCATTTGGCCATGCGAGTTATTCGGGTTGATGCGGAAGACAGATTTCTATCTGCATTAGCAGGCATAACTGAACCTGAAGCCAAACGCAAAATCATCGGCAAGATATTTATCGATATTTTTGAAGAAGAAGCAAGAAAATTACCGCAAGCAAAATGGTTAGCGCAAGGGACTATTTATTCGGATGTGATCGAATCAGCCGGCAGTAAAACCGGGAAGGCACATGTTATTAAATCACATCATAACGTGGGTGGTTTGCCGGAACATATGCATTTAAAACTGTTAGAGCCACTACGTGAATTATTTAAAGATGAAGTACGTAAGCTAGGCTTAGAATTAGGGTTGCCAAATGATTTATTGCAGCGTCACCCCTTTCCTGGGCCAGGTTTTGGTGTGCGCGTGTTGGGCGAAGTCAAAAAACCCTATTTAGTCATCTTGCGTGGCGCAGACGCTATTTTTATGGATGAACTCAAACGTCATAATTGGTATCACAAAGTGAGCCAAGCGTTTGCAGTATTTCTACCAATAAAATCGGTCGGCGTGATGGGCGATGGCCGTAAATATGATTATGTAATTGCCTTGCGTGCGGTAGAAACCATTGATTTTATGACCGCACATTGGGCTCGCTTACCTTATGAATTGTTGGATACGGTTTCTAACCGCATTATTAATGAAATCCCGGGCATTTCACGTGTGGTCTATGATGTGTCTGGCAAACCACCTGCGACGATTGAGTGGGAATGATGGATAACGATGCTCGTTATATGCAACGCGCCTTAGAGCTAGCACAACAGGCACAAGCATTAGGCGAAGTTCCTGTTGGTGCAGTAATCACTTTTAATGATGAGATTATTGCTGAAGGTTATAATCAACCCATCACCGGTTGTGATCCCACTGCCCATGCTGAGATTGTTGCGTTACGCCATGCTGCTAAGCACTTAGGTAATTATCGTTTAGTTGATTGCTCTCTGTATGTCACTTTAGAGCCTTGTGCTATGTGTGCGGGAGCAATGGTTCATGCACGTATCAAACGTTTAATTTACGCAACCAATGACCCACGCACTGGCGCAGCAGGTAGTGTTTTTAATTTGGTGCATCATCCGGAATTAAATCATCGTATAGAGTGTCACAGCGGTGTGTTAGCGGAAGCGTCATCCATGCTATTGAAAAGTTTTTTTCGGGGACGACGAAGTTGAAACAGGTAGCCTGGATGGAGCGCAGCGGAATCCGGGGAAGGGCTGTAGGATGCTGGCAAGATATGAGACCTTGCAGCATGAATGCCTTCGTGAAGCGTGTGAGGCAGGGATGCCGAACTCGAGCCTACAGGGACGTATTTACGGCGTCTTCACGAAGGTCTTTCATGGCTGCGAGGTCGATAACCCGGATTCCGCTGCGCTGCATCCAGGCTACCTTAATGCTCTGTTGGTGTTTCAGGTTTATTCTGCGGAGCTGCTTGCAATTTATTTAACAACTCTTCTTTTTCTTTAGGCGAAAGATTGTTAATCATAGTATTTAAGAGAGCATTCTTCTCAGCATTAGCAACCATATCTACAGCAACACTTTGCGGTTGTATTTTAGGATGAGCCGCCACTCTTAAAGCTTCTTCTACACCCAATTTTTTCTCTACCTTCGGATGAAATATATTTTTTAAGTCAGCAATGGGGTTGGCCTCAATGATGATATCTTCTTTCAGTCTTTCAACCTCAAGGTGCTTAGTGGCGATATATTCTTTTTCCAGCGCTAATTTTTGATTACGGTGATCCAACTCAGCTTGAGCGTGTTGACTTTGTTCTGCTATTAATTTATTAGATTCTATTTGGGGCTCTATGACTTTTTTATATAAGACACTGCAAGCAGCGCCAATGGCCAAAGAGGTTACGGCCAAAGTTAACGACACGGCTAAAACAGTAAGAGGGGCGGCAGCTATCATAGCCATAGGACCCATGGATAATGCAAGCATTGCTGCTAAGGTTACTATAGATAGAGCAAATGCAAAACTTAGAAGTGTAATTTTCAAGCCAACACCTATTGCAGGTAGCCACGATTTAAATCCAGATTGGGGTTCAACTTTTTTAATAGGAGGTGGCGCAATTAATAGATGAGCGGGTTTGGGTTTTATAGCATGAGATGCTGCAGATGTGTCATGTTTTTCTTCAGCATTTTTTCGATGCCTTTCTCTTAATGAGGGTTCGATCAGTGAATCTAATGTTTTGCTTAAAGAAAGCATTTCTTCTGTTGTCATTGCATGCACATTAAGATGCGATAATTCTGTCATAAGAAGCGATACGGTGGGCGATTGCATATAATCAGCTTTTTCTTTTTTTGACATAGCCGCTAGCTTTTCTTTTATTATGTCACAATCAGCGAGTAAGTTACGTAAAATAAGTTTTTTACGTTCCAGTTGTAAAATTTCTTCATTGAGTTTGTCGTATTCATTTTTATTTTTATGATGTTCTTCTTTTGTGTCTTCAATAGTTTGTTGAAGTTCTTGCAAGTTTTGTTGCAATTCTTCTATGCTTTGAGTAGTTTTTCGAGCTTGATTAGCTTTGTATAGAGCGTTATAGACGCTAAGTCCTAAGGCACCACAAAAAATAATCCAACCAATGCCGGGGAATACAAAGGATAAAACGAATGCTCCAGCTAGTAGCGTAAGCATCGAAAACAAGCTGGTGTAGCTATCTAAAAATGCGTTAACCAATGTCCAAGTGTAGTAAATCATAGTTTTATTAGTTAAAAAGTTAATATATTTTATTATAACATGGCGAAGTATGTAGGAGCAATATAGTTAATTCGTTGATAAAATTCATGTTTTCACAATAATCGTGCGAAAGAGTGTAGTGTTATTCCGCTTTTGATAGCGATATTAAAAGCAAGTTTTGACGTAGTAGCCGTAAAATGACGTACGCGTGGTGAAACAACATATAAAAAGCCAATTAAAAAAACTGCACCACAGACAAGAGGTAACAAGGGTTTATATTCCTCGTTATCGATGAATTGTTGTTTTAATTTTAAATATTCAATTTGTTGTTGCTCTACATCGTTAGCGCAACAAGCAATTTGTTTTTTTAAATCATGCATTTTACTCATGGGACTCATCCTGTGATTGCAATGCTATTTTTTGCGATTGCACTTTCAAATAATGTCGAGTCTTAGTGAACTGCAATTGTTTGTAAAATATAAAAAATAACCACAATGTACCCAAAAACCCTAGCAAACAAATCAACTCAACCAGTAAAACACTCAGCAATAAATTATGGGTAAAATAAAATAAGCCATAACCCATCACAGCCAATGTGCAAAGACACAAACAACTGAGTAAGATAACTAGCAATACCATCAGCCCCAAAAAGGGCGCGATGCTATTGCGAGCCAATTTAGCTTCCAGAAAAAATAAGCGCGTTTGATTACGAACAAGCTTCAACCAAGCACGCGCTAAATTTTCCAGTGGATCAGTTATCATCAGATGTGCACTACTTATTTTTAAGAAACATACCGAGCAACATACCGCTTAATCCAGCAATCAATAACGATTTAATCGGTTTTTGCTTCACATATTCGGAAATTTCCTTATTGTACTCTTCAGCATTGCATGCGAGTTTTTCAATCGCTTCCCCAATTTTTTGAATACCTTCCTGAGTTTTTTCACCAGCACTAGCTGCAAACTCTTCTGTTTTCTCATGAATGGAACTGTTGGCATGTTTTGGTTTTTTACTATCAATATCAATGGGTTGTGTAGCCATGGAGGACTCCTTAAGGGTTTAAAAAACAATACTACTCTATTAAGTTTAGCAAACTATCCCAACACAGCAACTGTAGCCCGGATTCCGCTGCGCTCCATCCAGGCTACGGGAAATATCGCTCTATTCATGTACAGGCATATTAAATGCTGATTGCTGGCGAACACCCACTGGCCAGCGTGCAGTGATGGTTTTCAACTTGGTGTAAAACATCACACTTTCAGGGCCATGCATGTGTAAATCACCAAATAACGAGCGTTTCCAGCCACCAAAGCTATGATATGCCACGGGCACAGGAATAGGAACATTAACGCCAATCATACCGACTTTTACGCGACGAATAAACTCACGTGCACTATTGCCATCGCGAGTGAAAATGGCCGTGCCATTACCGTACTCATGTTGATTAATTAACTTAATAGCTTCTGCTTCATCGGCAACGCGCACAATACATAACACGGGACCAAAAATTTCTTCTTTGTAAATACGCATATCCGCTTTGACGTGATCAAACAAATTAGCACCTAAATAAAATCCGGCAGGATGAGTGGGATGTTGATATGCACGACCATCCACAACTAATTTTGCGCCTTCGTTCACACCGATTTCAATATAGTTAATGACTCTTTCACGGTGTTGCGGTGTGACTAAGGGCCCCATTTCTATTCCAGCATCATCTCCAGGACCTATTTTTAATTTACGCGCTTTATCCGCAATCAAAGCCACGATTTTATCTGCAACAGTATCACCTACAGCAACAACAACTGAAATGGCCATACAACGTTGCCCAGTAGACCCAAATGCAGCGCCGGCAATCGCTTCTGCAGTTTGCTCAATATCCGCATCAGGCATAACCACAGCATGGTTTTTTGCCCCACCGAATGCTTGCACTCGCTTATTATGCTGTGTCGCGGTGTGGTAAACATATTCAGCGATAGGTGTTGAACCAACAAAACTAACTGCAGCAACATCAGGATGTGTTAGTAAAGCATCAACAGCGACTTTATCACCATGCACTAGATTTAATACGCCTGCAGGTAATCCTGCTTCGTAAGCTAATTCCACTAAACGCAATGCACAAGAAGGATCGCGCTCAGACGGTTTTAATACAAATGTATTGCCGCAAACGATCGCCATAGGAAACATCCATAAGGGAATCATGGCAGGAAAGTTGAAAGGAGTAATACCCACACACACGCCTAAGGGTTGACGTAACGAATAACAATCAACCCCCGTGCCTACTTCATCAGAGAAGGTACCTTTTAATAAATTGGGAGCACCGCAGGCAAATTCAACTACTTCAAAGCCACGTAAAATCGATCCTTTGGCATCCTCTAATTGTTTGCCATGTTCGCGAGTGATGAGCTGAGCTAGTTCATCTAAATGTTGTTCGATTAACGACTTAAATTTAGATACTATGCGTGCACGTTTTATCGCAGGTGTGTCAGCCCAAGCAGGGAAAGCCGCTTTTGCTGCCGCGACGGCTTGATTCACTTCATCCACCGTTGCAAAGGGAACCTGGGTGGTTATTTCGCCAGTAGCGGGGTTGTATATTTTCCCACTATTTTCATAAAAGAAATCGTCGTCCCGCGATTTATTCGCGGGATCCAGGGTGTGTCGAGGTGTTATGGATCCCGCGGACAAGCCGCGGGACGACGAAGATTTTAGAAGTTGTCTAGTACAAACGGGTTTTCCATTGATATGATGAGGAAGCGTGTGTGACATAGTAAAATATCCTTAGTTTACGCATGCGGAATAAACAATCGTACAATAAATGAAAAACTCGCTAATAAAACGACGGAACCTACATATAGACCGATAAACCACATCCACTGTTTTTGTTTTGGGGTCATGAATAATGCACTCCATCTGATTTCGCTTTCCCTTTGAATACACTATAAGAATAAAGTGTGTAGGCTAAAATAACGGGAATCACTACAGCCAATCCGCAGAGAATAAAAACTTGCACCTTAAACGGTGCTGCCGCATCCCATACAGTTATAGTATGAGGAATAGCATATGGCCATACCGATAATAAAAAGCCTAAATATGGCCACAGAAATAAGAGCATGGCAAGAATGAAAGGGCGTCGTTCGTGCGTTTTATTTTTTAAGCTAGCCCATAATGTCGCAATAGTCGCTAGTGCAAAAATGGGTAGTGGCGCTAAAATTAAAATATTAGGCATCACAAACCAACGCATGACGATATCTGCATCGGCAAACGGTGTCCAAATACTAATGATAAGCATAAAGATAGACACTATGATTAATAGTTTTTTTGCATATTCATACATGTGATTTTGCAATTCACCCTCGGTTTTTTGAATTAACCAAGTGCAGCCCAATAAAGCATAACCAAAAACAACTGCAATACCCGTGGTTAAACTAAAGGGCGTTAACCATTGATAATCCGTAATCATCAATTCGCCAGCGCTATTATCATAACCTTGAACAAAAGTACCCAATACAATGCCTTGACAAAATGCGGCAATAATCGAGCCGCCAGTAAAACAGATATTCCACATCCTTTTGTCATGTTGCGCCATATGTCGAAACTCAAATGATACTCCGCGGAATACTAGTGCGATGAGCATTAAAAATAGCGGTAGATATAAAGTAGGAAGTATGGTGCTATACACCATGGGGAAGGCACCGTAAAGCGTAGCGCCACCTAATACCAGCCAAGTTTCATTTCCATCCCACACCGGCGTGATGGAATTCATCATCAAATCACGATCGTTTTCATCCTTCATAAAGGGGAATAGAATTCCAACGCCAAGATCGAATCCATCCAGTAAGACATACATCACAACGACGAATGCTAGAATTCCAGCAAGAATAAAAGTAATGCCAGCATCCATGATTAAGGTTCTCCCATATAGGTAAAGGCAGGTATCACTTTTTCTGCAGGTCCAGTACGAATAAATTTCAACAAGTAGTAAATAAAGAAACTGAGAACTAGCAGGTAAACTGCAATAATAGCAGCAAGTGTAATGGCAACGTGCGCACCAGGCACATCCGATACGCCATTAGCGGTACGCATGAGATTATACACAATCCAAGGTTGACGGCCGCATTCGGCAGTGATCCAACCAGCAATGGTGGCTACCATGCCTAAGGGGGCGCATAGCACACAGCTCCATTGTAACCAACGAGCATCATATAAACGGCCACCGCGTCGCAGCCATAATGCTGCAAGCGCAATAGCTAAAAATACAATACCAATGCCCACCATGATGCGGAATCCGTAGAATGTGGCAGCCACCACCGGACGATCGGCTGCCGACACGGATTTTAATCCAATCAGCTCACCATCAAGGTGATGCGTGTTCAGCAAACTTGCGCCGTAGGGAATTTCAATCGAATACAGATTTTTTTCTTGTTTACTATCGGGATAAGCAAATAAGACTAAAGGAGCAGCGGTTTGTGTATCCCATACGCCTTCAATGGCAGCCGTTTTTAAAGGTTGATATTGATGTACCATTAAGCCTAAGCTGTCGCCAAGAAAAGCTTGTATAGGCACTAAAATGAGTGCTGCCCACATCGCAAACGAAAAACCTAATTTTGCTATATTGAGATGCTGCTGTTTTAATAAATACCAAGCTGAAATTGCGGCAATGAAAAAACAAGAAGAAATATACGCAGCCATAATCATATGTGAAAAACGAAGTACAAACGAGGGATTGAAAATGACTTGCATCCAGCTCTCAACCAGGAATTTGCCATTTTCCATAATGTAACCTGCGGGAGTTTGCATCCAGGAATTTGCTGACATGATCCACGATGCAGAAATGAACGTGCCTATCATCACCATGAAAGTGGCAAAGAAATGTAATTTAGGACTGACTTTATTCCAGCCAAATAACATGACGCCCAGGAACCCTGCTTCGAGAAAGAAGGCAGTTAATACTTCATACACAAATAATGAACCTAATACTGAACCAACGTCATTCGTAAAACGACCAAAATTCGTACCTAACTCATAAGATAGCACTACGCCCGATACCACCCCAATCCCAAAAGGAATAGCGAACAATTTGGTCCAAAATTGAGTGAGTTTCAGATAATCTGGATTTTTGGTTTTTAACCACATACCTTCCATGATTGTGATAAAAAGTGCTAGCCCTATGTTTAAAGCAGGGAAAATTATATGCATTCCTAGCGTAAAGCCCATTTGAATGCGAGAAAGTAAAATAGTCATAGCGTCCATAACCGAGATAATTCCTTAAAAAATTTAACTTCATTGTCGCGCGAACCTAAGGTAGTTGCAACTTTATTCTAGGATATTACGTCGGCAGGATAGAATTCATAAAGAAATTAACCGACATTTTTTTCCAATCCTTTTCGGTATTGATATAAGGCATTTGCCATCCAGAACGGCATACGATAGCCTAAGCGTAACAACTTTTCAAAGTCCTCGGGTTTAAGAAAATGATATATTTTAGCAATGATATTTTGGTTAAGATTGTGTTTACCAATATACCACAAAGCCGATATTACTAACCGTTCAATACTTCCTGGATTTACCATTTTACGTGGCGAAATATGGCGTAGTTGTATTTCAAGTTTACCCATTATAATTTTACGATTATTGCCTGTGGTGTAATAAATGGGTCTAACTTGCATTTGAGTACTTAAACCCCTCACAAATCCCCTCATATATTTCCCTCAAGAATTTGTTCAGATAAAGAGTTTTTCCAGAAGTTATGGGGTTGTAATAAGGTGGTAAATTGAGCCATCAACTTTTCCTGCTCGATAGGGGTAAACAGTGGAAAGAAATCATAATAAAGTTGTCCTTTCAATAAAATCAATATGTTGAACGAATTTAATTAAAATTCTTTGAGGGGATCAATGAGGCATATTGCTCTAAATTTGATAAAAAGTGATACCTCTCTCGAGGCGAGTGTTAAGCGAAAACGCTTGATGGCTGCCCTTAATGATGATATTCGCAGGGCTATCATCGGACAATTATTTTAGATGCGATTGCCCCGGATCATTCCCACCAAAATTGTCTAAATGGACAATTTAGTGTATACTTTCACACTAAATCATTTTTTATTTAATATTCCGTTAATGTTGCATCCCCAATTTAGTAAAGTCAGATAGAACATAAACGCCATCAAATTAGTATTTAGTATAAAGAGAAATACAAATGTCTAAAACAACGAATACAAATCATGAGGTCTCTACCAAAGAAATTATTCCTTATGATAGATCATGGAAAATTTTCAGCCTTCCTGGGAGAAATAACCAAGATAGAAATTTTTCAATAGGTAGTGAGTCGTTCTTTTGCAGGGCATCTTACCTCTTTCGCCCTACGGAAACGCGGTCTGCAGTTTGGGGGGTATTTTTATTTTTACATGTCAATAATTCTCTTACGGCGGGGTGTGTTACTGTTATTGCCATCTCTGAAATTGGTGTTGGCTTAACCTTAGAAGAAGCACTTGCTGAATGCCATTTTGAATCCATGCAAGTGCATGTGTCAAGCAAAATGCGCTTTCAAGCAAAACGTTCACAATTTTTTTCTGCGAATAATCCCTTTATATTAGATAATGATGTCACTATTTTTATTGATGCTATATTACGAATAACGAAATGCGATTCTAAATTTTTTAATTTCATAAAAGAAATATATAAGATGCTACATGCTGCGAGTATAGATTTAAATATACTACAAAAACTATTGCCTGCATGGCATCATGTAAACCCAGCATTATTTCCTGAGGCTGCAGAAAGTGATCTTGATCATATAGAAAAAGGACTGATCCCAACTACCAAGTCTGTTTATGCAAATAGTGCGCGCCTAGCTTATTATATCCCATATTATGATATATATTTTCCTGGAGAAATTCCTGCACTTCATTTAGCTATATTAAAGAATGAATATGATTATGTTGCAACTGCGGTAATGCACAACCCACGTCTTTGTTATACACGCTGCCCATTTGGTTTGTTCCCCATTTCGTTAGCAATAGACTTAGGTCATTTTGAAATAGCAGAAATATTATTATTCTATCACAATCCTAGGGATTCCATTTACATAGAAAAATTCCAAAAAACAAAATGGCATCATTTTATAGCGAATATAAGATCGCATCAAGCTACGTTGTTACATAATCCTGAACAAGAACAACAACATCTGGTGATAAAGCAGTTCTTTAATACAGTGTATGGAAATAACTACCCTTTACCACAACGTCCTGAGTTGCATCGCCTCATTATTGCAGGGGATATAACAACAGCTTTAAAGCTTATTAACGATAACATCAATATAAATGAAGCTCTTATCAATCAACAAGATCCATGGGGTCATACACCATTAAGTCTGGCAGTTGAAAATGCTTATCGTAATCCAATTCAATATGAAGAATTAATAGCACTATTGTTAAAAAGTGGAGCGAAACTTGAGAATGATGTCTCATATCCTTTTCAATATAGTGAAGCATTTCCGGTTTCAGCTAGTCATTGTATACAACGCATCAAGGTAAAATACTCTACTCTTCCCAGAGCGACAACACCCGGCGTAGCCAAACTTTTATTATTCTATGGTGCCGACATCCGCGATTTATGGCCTTGCATTTTCCGTACATTACAGCAGGGTGATGCATCATTTATTGAAATGGCTGCATTGTATGGAAGTCATCCCCACCATGCAAAATCTGCAGATGCAGACACAGGAGAAACATTATTAACGGTAACTTTATCTCGCACAGAGAATGACCGATTTTTACATGCGTTAAAAGTCTTGCTGATCTGTATGCGAGATTCATATTTACCAGAGGGATTATTTAGCCCCCATATTCCCACCGCAAGCCGGCAATTAATACAGCTGCATAATCGCCAATTAGCAAAACCCACCTTACCGCTTAGTGTAATTAAGCAACCTGAATATTTTAATATACTGCAGTTTACTCCCGACTTTACTGGTTTAACTATGCGCCGATTAGTCTACAGGCGAGAAAAAGAGACAGGTAAAACAACGCCTGTGATAGCAACATCGACCACCACTTTGACATCAGATTTATCTCTAACTGAGCGCGAAGAACTTAACGAGTTTATATTTGACATATTTGAAGCTACGCCGCCCATTACGCAAGAACAGTATTTTAATAATGCTGTACCAACGGATGGGAAAAAACTTACCTTTATAGAGTGTCATCGTGTAGGCAGTGCTCTAATTGGTTTTTCGTTATTTTCTTTTGTTGAGCAAAAAATAGAAAACAAAAAACCATGTCATACATTTATTTATGGCTTAGGGATGACCCGTCCGGAATATGAAGGTAATAAGTTATTATTATGGGGCATGCGTATTTTTATTGGCTTGGTGAAAAATACCTCTTATGAATTATCATTATATACCGATATTTTATATCCGGGGCTCAGTTTTAATATTATTGATCCCTATAGCACGAATTTTTATCCTAAAAATTTTCCACACCATGAGGCGCGCGTAGCACAATTGGTAGCATTCACTGGAGAGCAGAGGCTTAACTATCAAACTGCTCACTCTTCTATTCGATTACGTAAAGTATTAGAAAGAACGAAGCAAGCAAGCCATAATCCATGGCTACGTGTGTTGCGAGATTGTTTTGGAAATATAAGAAGCAGTGATAGCACAACAACTCTTTTTCCTCCAACTGCAGAATTTATCGCAAGCATAAATAACGCATTAAATGCAATAGGATTTTCTGATGAGACTCTACAGCATACCGCATTAATGTGGCGTCTTTTCATGGGAGTGCTGCAGATGCGTGAAGAGAGGCCTTATAGCAATCGAATAGACAGCACATCAACTGTAACAAGCTCTGCTGTATCTATTTCCAAATCGCCAACATCATCATCGCCAACTTCATCATCGTCCTATATTAATGCAGTATTTTTCCCGCCTGTTAATCAAAAAGTGTCAGCAGCAGTATTAGCGTTCCTACGTGAACCTACTGCGAAAATGTAA
>CAZULF010000005.1:0-41031 GCA_964621215.1 uncultured Legionellales bacterium
TTTTTATTGACCACTTAGCATTTCGGCCTTATCAAGAAGGCGAATTTTGGCAAGCGCATCAACAATTCTGTCAACAATTTTTAAATCCATTATTATTACAAGCCTATTGTGGCGTGTCTTATCACGCTTGGTATCGCGGCAACATGCATGGGATCGAGACCAAAGATTTAGTAAAGGTATTACCATGGCGATGTAAATACAGTTGGCGTGGTTTCACCCAAGTCACATTACAAGCTTATTTTGATAAAAGTCAGCGCCAATCAGTGACTAATGCAACTCGCAGTACACGTATGCCTAAAACCGGACTGCGACAATTATGGTTAAGCTTGCGAGATTGGATTGCTAATTTGCAAGATGGTGTTAGCCAAACTACTTGGCAGCGTTACGCGAATGATAATTCCTATGAAGCTGAACAAGCAGAGATAAAACAGCAATTTATCAGTGAATTTAGTGCGACAATACGACCCGCTATGGTTTGGGATTTAGGTTGTAATGCCGGTATTTTTGCTAAAGCCGCTTTAAGAGCGGGTGCAGGGCGGGTGATTGGTTTTGATTTCGATCATGGAGCATTGCATGCAGCTTATCAACTAGCTCAACAAGAACAATTAGCTTTTATGCCCTTATTTTTAGATGCGACCAATCCCACTCCAGCACAAGGTTGGGCCGGAGTTGAGCGACAAAGTTTTGCTGCCCGTGGTCCGGCGAATGCCATTTTGGCATTGGCTGTAGTTCATCATTTAGCAATTGCTGCCAATGTGCCATTACCCATGATTGTTGAATGGCTTCTATCATTAGCTCCAGCTGGAGTAGTTGAGTTTGTACCGAAACAAGATCCGATGGTGCAATTAATGTTAAGTCAGCGACAGGATATTTTTGCCGATTATACTTTAGATAACTTTATCGCTTTGTTAGAGCAGCATGCCAATATTGTCAAACGGGTTACGTTAACTCCAGGCTGTCGCGAGTTAATTTGGTATGACCGAATTCCCTCAACCTCGTCGTCCCGCGGCTTGGCCGCGGGATCCAGAATGGCTGGATAGTGATATATGGTAACACTAAAAAAAGTCGCGACGCCATTAATTGTATTGCTGTGCCCACTGATTTATTTCATTAAATTTTTTCACGTACCATGGTGGCATCCAGACATCGCTGTGTTAATAACATTAACCTTGTGTGTCAGCGCAGCATTTTCGCTGTTATTATGGCGCGCGCAATTCATTAGTAATACATTGATTTTAACCTTGTTGTTGGTGATGGCTTTAAGTTTTTTCCCTGCGTTTCAATCACTTTTCTGGTTTGATGTGTTAGTGTTAACGACGCTCATTGTTGTTACATTATTGAGTGAGAATGTTTTAACTCTTATTCTCTCGATGGCTAGCGTGTTTTGTATCCTGCTGATATGCCTTCCAGTTGGGAATCAGTTCGACACGGTTCATCTCTCTAATAAAGAAAATATAAAGTTTAACGCTAATTTACCGCCTATTATCCATATTGTTTTAGATGAACATATCGGCGTGAATGCAATTCCAACTGATTTGCATCAAGGACAGCAACTGCAAGATTATTTAAGACAATTTTATGTGGGAAATGGTTTTCGCTTGTATGAGAATGCGTATAGTCGCTATAGTCGCACCTATGATTCCATTCCCAATTTATTAAATTTCACCACCGACGCACGTGATGCGAGTTACTTCTCACATACTATTTCGCAACTTAAACAAAATACAGATTTCAGCCTACTTTCCAATATGGGATATAAAATCCGCGTTTATCAAGCTAATTATTTAGATTTTTGCCATGCTAAAAATGTGAATTACGAGAGTTGTTTAACTTATCCAATGTATAGTTTGCCAGCATTATATAAATTACCGTTACCTTGGCAACAACGAACAATCTATTTATTAAAAAGCTATCTTATGAATTCTGCCATTTATCAAGGCTTATTATATAGCTATGCCTTTGAACTAGGTCGATTACTGGAAAAATGGGATAGGTATTTACCACCATGGCCGTGGGATCAAAATCAATTGGCAACGTTACTCACCTTCCAAGCGCTAGAACAATTAACAGCAGATGTGATGCAAGCTCCGGCTGGTACAGTATTTTTCGCCCATATTTTATTACCCCACTCGCCGTATGTTGTCGATGCAGATTGCAAGCCGTTGCCCAAACCCTCAAATTGGCTCATTAATTATGATTATGGCATCAAGGGCAATACAGCCGAACGTAGAGAGTTACGTTATGGATTATATGAAAATCAAATGCGCTGTTTGTATAAACAATTACAACCGATGGTGACTGCATGGCAACAAGCAGGAGTGTGGAATAATGCAATGGTTATTGTGCAAGGCGATCATAGTGCTCGATTGCCGGTGATGACGCCCTTGAGTACGACGCAAGGAAAATCAACGTGGTTAGATTTTTTAGATAGTTACCCCACATTATATGCAGTGAAAGCCCCAGGTTATACCCCAGGAGTGGACGCTCAACAATTACCTATCACGCATTTATTCGGAAAATTCACTCAAAAAATCAGTGGTGGACAACCCGCTACGATTGATTCAACCGTACCTTTTGTATTTTTAACGACGCCAGGATCGTTTACGTATGAAGATCAAATTCAAGTGCCGATTAGTTCGTTTAAGAGAGCGGAGACGCTGCCCGCGCAATCAACATGGCAATTTCTAAGGCTTGTTCGTAATTCAAGCGGGGATCGACGGGACTTTTATACGCATGATGTAAATCTTCATCCGTTAAACCGCGCGCACCCCCCGTGCATTCAGTGACATTATCACCGGTTAATTCCAAGTGCACACCACCCAAATACGATCCCATTTGTTGATGAATTTGGAACGACTGTTGTAACTCAGATAAAATATCTTCAAATCGTCGAGTTTTATATTGATTGGCAGTCACTTGTGTATTGCCATGCATGGGATCACACGACCACAGCACACGATGGCCGGCACGTTGTACGCATTCAATCAATGGCGGCAATTTCTCTGCCACCGTCTGATATCCCATACGATGAATTAATGTGATTTTACCAGGCTCATTTTGCGGATTTAATCGTTCTAATAAAGCTAACAACCATGAACAGGTCATGGTGCCGCTAATTTTAACACCGATCGGATTCGCTATACCGCGCATATACTCCACATGTGCACCGTCCAATTCTGCCGTGCGCATACCAATCCAAGGGAAATGAGTGGATAGATTATACCAAGCATTTTTTTCACTTACGTAACGCGTTAAGGCTTGTTCGTAGGGTAACAATAATGCTTCGTGACTGGTGTAAAAATCTACTTGCTCAAGTTGACTGGTTTTCATGCCGGGAATAGTAAATAAAAAACGTAAGGTATCTTGAATATTATCAGCAATGGCCTGGTATTGATCGGTATGAGAGGAGTGTTTGGCAAAATCTAATTGCCAATTTTCTGGGTGATGCAAATCAGCAAAGCCACCGTCGACTAAAGCTCGAATAAAATTTAATGTGAGCGCTGAAAAATGATAACCTTTAATCATATTATAAGGATTCGGTGTGCGACTTTCCTCAGTAAACGTAGGTTCATTAATTAAATCCCCGCGATAACTGGGTAACGTCACATCATTTTGCGTTTCGGTCTCAGCCGAGCGCGGTTTTGCATATTGCCCAGCAACGCGTCCCATGCGGATGATGGGTTTTTGCATTCCATGCAGTAAAATTAAGCTCATTTGTAAAAGAATTTTCAGTTTATTGGTAATGCTATTAGCGTGACAGTCAGCAAAACTTTCGGCGCAATCACCACCTTGTAATAAAAAACTTTTCCCCAATTGCGCTTCAGCAATAGCGAGCTTTAGTTTATCAATTTCCAAATGAGTGACTAAAGGTGGCATGAGGGAAAGATCATTTACTACACGCGTCAATACTTCCTGCGACGGATAAAGCGGTTGCTGATTAGAGGGCTGGTTTTGCCAGCTATTAGGTGACCAATGATTCATATAGGTAATATATTAATAATTTTAGAAACAAATTCCACATGCCAACATTATGGCATATCCGCATCATCAAGTCGATGACCCGGCTTTACACCACGTCATCTCGAGCACCACAATCCCCGTAATAGCAAGTATCGAAGGAATAATTGTTTGACACGTATGTTCTGCAAGAGCAGTAGCGAGGGATCTCCTAGTTTGACGTAAAGGTTGCCCAACTTTAAACCAAAACCTATCTATTTCGTCATAATTTTACATTCGTTGTTTATTATATTTTGCATTTTGTCGAACAAGCGGGTACACTAGCCCACGCATTAATTATGCTTGGTCGTAGTTGTGCGCGCTTAATTTTCTATATGGCGATTTCGATAGTATTTTTAAAACATTGTCGAAGTAGGATGTGTTGACAGTTCCTCCGGATTTGCCAATACAGCCTGGGAAGATTCTAATAATTATTTAAAGGAGTAAAGCACCATGTCCAAAGGGCAAAGCTTACAGGATCCATTTTTAAACTCATTACGAAAAGAAAAAGTTCCCGTGTCAATTTATTTGGTTAACGGTATCAAATTACAAGGTCAAATTGATTCATTCGATCAATTTGTTATCCTGCTAAAAAATACAGTGAGCCAAATGGTTTACAAACATGCTATTTCTACTATCGTACCAGCACGCAATATCCGTATGGGTGGCGAATATGGTTCAGTAGAAGAAAATATCTACGCTGAAGAAGATTAATTCAGAAGCGATAGGGGCGAATAGATATTCGCCCTTTTTGAATTCCTCCAATCATCCTGAGCTGATATAGTTCCACGAATTTTCCGGTAGCCCTCATTAAAGCGCGTTCGAGATCTTTATCGATCTTCCAATAATGATGTGCGCGATAATGAGGGATCCCGCTATCCCAGTTTTTTGTTTTGTTGAGACGATTCAGGCGCGGGAGTGCCCGGGTGTAAAGATGCATTGGCATCTTGTGCACGTGCTTCATTGTAGCTAGCTCCAGAGGATGACGAACGAATGGGGCCTAGGGGTGGGTGGTATCTGCTTTGAGCAACCTCTTCAGTACGTCTCGTAACCTTATCAGCTTGTTTTGCAATTTGTTGCTCCATTGCCTTAGTCGTAGCAGTTTGTTTTTTATTATAATTTATCCGTTCGCCCGCACCCAGTGAATAGGTCGCATAGGCGGCAACACCTACGCTAACCGCAGCTGCGGCTATCAAAGGTAGTCCACCAAGTAACACAGCACTTGCTGTGAAAGCAACGACACCACCGACAGCTAGTACACCATAGCCCAATCGTTGTTTCCAACCCCAGCCAGTATCAAGCGGTTGAGATTGATGAATATCATTAGAAGCTATTGGAGCGTCAGGAATACTTGTTGAAGGTCCTGACAGAGTTGGTACAACAGTTGTGGTAGGGTTTTTTGGTACAGATGCCGTCACTGGGGCTTGAGAAGGGGTTGTTTTAAGTGGTATGGATTTCTCGACTTTAGGTGTTGCTGCAACCGGATGAGTAGCGGTGATTTTTGCGTCAGAAGTAGGATCTAAATATGCCTGTGGTTCTTCACGCAATTTCATCAATATGGCAATATCCCTAGTGACTTTAGGGTCGTCTGTAGTTGGCAATCCAGTCAATAAATTACAGAGTATTTTTTCTTGCTCTGCATCAGAAAGGTCTTCGCTAAGATAAATTTCACCAATACCAGCATGTACGTTATAAGAATAGTAGCTAATAATATCTTTTGCAGGGATTTCATTAACAGCAAAGGCCTCCATTTCACCCACAAGAGCTAAACGAGGATCATCAAGTTCGTGAGAACAAAAATTTTCAGCGTTTTTATCGAATCGTATGCAATAAACCCAACCCATATTGGGATTTTGGTATGAAGATGCAAAAGCACTTGCCACACTGGCAGATTGGCTTAATGAAATAAGTTTACTGTTATTTGCCCCAGCACGATGTACTTCTACATTTTTATCTGTAACGGTGTAATCACCAGCATCAGGTTTAGCCGCAGACAACTTGCCGGCTTTTTTTATATTAGAGGGATGTTGTCTTAGCTGCGGATTTGTTCCTCGAAAGTAAACACCCGGCAAATGTTCCTCCATTTGTGCTTGTATTTGTTTGCGCTCTGCGTCATCATCTATTCGCACAATAGGATGCTCTAGGCCATAGCCTATAGGTGGAACTTTAATTCTACGATATCCAGCACTCATAATTTCACCCATTATTCATTATCTTAACTATAGTTTAGCAAAATAATATTAAGGCAAAATTAAAGAATATACTGTAGTTCTTAGTGGACTCTGCAGTGGGCGATCAGCAATGTGTGATAACTACGTTTTAGCAGTTCCTGGACCTGGACGATGCGATGGTCCAGAATCGTTTGCTGATTGCGGCTTGCTGACAACATTCCCACGTAGAGGTCCGGCCGCTGGAGTACTACGAAAAGCTTGTAAATCCTTTATTTCCTCTGCTGTTAAAGCAACCACTTCAACGCCTACAGTTTTAGGCCTTGCAATTTTTGATTGAGCTGAAGTATCAGAGATATGGGATGTTACGCCTTCAGTTACTGTTTGGGGTCGAGCGCCCACTTTTCTTTGGCCCACATTGTCATATCTCACCTCTTCGGTTAGGGCAATTTTTCTTGATGTAGCATCAGCACCTGTTCTAATACGGGCGGCTTGCTGAGATGCAGCTGTTTGTTTAGCTGTTTGTACTTCTTTACGATGGGCAGCTTCATGTGTGCCAAGCCAGAGAGCTGCTGTCACGCCAGTGCCTAAGGTGACTGCACCAGCAACTAACAATGGTAATCCTCCTAGCACTACGTTACTTGCTACGAAAGCGAGCCCGCCAACGACAGCCAACGCTCCCCAACCTAAACGTTGTTTCCAACCCCAATCAGAGACAGGCGCTACAATACGACTAGCTGTAGCTTCTTGTCGAAGCAAATGGCCTCGCAATGTTGGCTTCGTGCGCTCTTTGTCGTCCTCTAGTTTTTCTTCTGCCTGCATCTTCCTATAGGTCTCTTGTATCTTCGACATCTCGTTAACATATATTGGGTGCGTTCTTTGGTGCTCAGCCCACTCGTAATTTATCTGGCTCGTTTCTCTAAACAAATAAGCATCACTTGCTTTTGTTGGAGGGGCAGAAGAGCGCCAATTTTCAGGATTTATGCAACTATCCAGAGATTCTAGATATTGCTTTTTCGTTTCTATGTAAGCTAGATTATCTTCATCAGGTGCTGCTGGTGGTTGCATATTAAGATCATTACCAAAAAGCGAGCTTTTTAAACAGGCAACAGCCGTTGTTATATTGATAGCATTAGTAGTTATTTCCTGAATTTTTTGTTTTTCTAATTTTTGAATCTCTGGCCTTCTATTAAGGTCCGTCGTTTTATATTCCTGCGTTAGTCCGTTAGAAACTTCTTCAATTGTACCGAGTGCGATATATAACGAGTTAATATAGTTATTAGCTTGATCGAAGCACCCTCTATAAGTGTCTTTCACCAGAGAGCTTATTTCCTCGAGGGTCGCTCCTGTACCGCAAATTTCTCGTGCTTCCTTGAATAGAGTCATTCCTAAGTTGTTAATTTGATCAAAATCAATTTCTCTAGCAGCGAGAATTGCACTAATATTTTCTTGAACTGCAGTTTCTGGAATAGCCTTTCGTAGTGCTACAATTTGTGCATTGTATTTTTGATGACCAGAGACCGTTCGTCCTTCGCTTTGGCGTTCCATTAGCCTATTAACCTTTTCATCTATACTGACATCTAGTGAAACAGACTTCTTACTTAATAATTCAGTTAAAATGGCTTTTTGTTGATCTTCAGATAAGTCGGATTTAAGATAAATTTCTCTATGTTCGTCATTCTTATCTAGGGTTCCGAAATAGAATGAGATGGTGGCATTAGGGTAATTTCTTTGTGCGGATGTTTGAATTGACGTCATTTCTTGTGCGAGTTGCGCTGATATGTAATCATCTTTTGGCAAAACTATTTTAGTATAATCATGAACAGGTTCATAATTTGGCTCTTCACCTTCCTTAAAGTTTTGTTCACGTTTCCAAGCTTCATATTCGGTAGGTTTTGTCGTTTTAAACTTTAACTTCCATTGCTCAAAACGGTCCTTAGCTCCTTGAAATTCTTGCTGTTGTTTTTCAAAATAAAGAGTTAGCGTCTTCCCTAAATTACTTTGTTGAAGCATCGACTCAAACTCTTCAACAGAACTTGTGAGTGGCTGCTCTGATACAATGATCGTAGGCTCAGGTTCATAAAAAGAGGTTATGCCGCGGCTTAGATCCATGAGTTCAGCAAGGACTTTTTGTACATGAGTTTCGTCGGTAGATGGAAATCCAGTTAAGAAGCAACATAAAATCCTTTCTTTTTCTATTTGTGTTAGATCTTCGCTCAAGTAAATCTCACTGATGCCATGAGTTTTATTATATGAACAATAGGCAGCAATATGTTCTTGGGGTATTTCGTTTACGGCATATTTTTCTTGTTCGCCAAAATATTTAGAATCTGCAACCTCTTGAGAATAAATGTTTACAGAACCGTCGTTCTTTTTGTCCTGAATGCAATAAAGCCAACCGTTCTCATCCTTGGACTCAGAAGCTGCGGCACTTGCTACAACAGCCGATTGATGTAAAGGAATAAGAGCACTCGTGCGTTCACCCTGACTGTGAAATTGTCTGACTTGGAGTTTCCTGTAATCTTGTACCTGCTCTTTTTGTTCTGCTGGTGGCGAGTCGCTTGGCTTAGCCGCCAGTAGTTTATGATGCCGTTGAATAGCGGCAGGTGTCGCCTCAGGTCTTCCGTGTACGCCATAAAAAGAAAAACCGTCTAGTTTTTCATTCATCTCTTTCTTGATTTGCAGGAGCATGCTCACATCTTCCGGATTCATGGAAGTCAAGCGAGTCCCTCTTAACTTATTGGGAACTGAAATTTTAGTATATTCACCACTCATGTTTGGCATCCTCTTAAAGGCAATATCTAACCCTATTATTATACTACTAATATAGATTTTAGCTCATAAACATTAAGGAAAGATTAAAGATCGAGAAATAGTTAAGTTTTCCTTGGCTTGCTTAAGGTGAGGTCAAAAAATACACAGTCTATACACAAGCTCGCTGCCTTATGTTAGAATGGGCTTGTTTTTGAGTCGATTGAATAGGACTTAGGGATATTATGGCACATACTTTTCCATATAATGAAATAGTATTAAAGCGATTAGCGGAGCGGCAGATGGTACTTCTTAGATGTCGAAACGCTATGCAACACGCAGCTCACTATGTTTTTTTTGATGTTTATTTGAAAGCGCTACAAGTCGGAAGGCCTTATTCTATACCGCAAAATATTGATGAGATTATAGCATTACCAATCATAAACCAGAATTTACCTTTAGTAGAGCAAATAAATTGTCGTGATTGGTACGATAGTATGCAAGAGATCTTTCCTTTGAAGCCGACAATGGTTAAGCAGTTTATGGAATGTAGTTTTTTCTTTGCCTGGAAGCGTTATTTTATTGACCAATGGGAATCAGAATGGGAGTTGAAAAATACTCCAATTATGTGCAATAATTTGCATCAAGAGATGAATTCATTACAAAGTCTAAATAAACAGCCTGAGATAGATGTGGGCCAGAGCACTCTAGCTCAAATCGTAAAAAACATTGCAAAACTTAAAAAATTTATTGAGGAATATAGCGATGGTCAAATAATGACGCGAGAGTACCGAAGTCAGGCAAAGGAGCTTAAAAATGAGCTATTCGTTCTAACAAATTCAATGACAAAAGAGCAACATGAGGAATATCAAACACAGATAGATAAGCTCGAGGAGGAACTGCAAACGAAACAAGAGGTGCTTACGGTGCAGATAGATTTTCTGCTGAAAAGAATGGCAAGGATGAAAAAAGAAGAGCTAGGTAGAAAAGAAATCAGCATCGATGATAGCCAAGCAGCATCCATAATGAAATACCGAGGTAAGATAGCAGCATTGGAGGTATTGGATGAAGAGTTACTATTTTCAGTATTGTCCCAAGCTTTATTGAAACATCCATTCATAGATTTACTTAACAATAAAGACCACGAACAAAACATGCCAGCACCACAATCTCTTGATATACCCCCACCGCCTTTTGAGCCAACATCGTCATTCCTAGCGCCGGGCTCCCGGTAATAGCAAGCTTTACTATTTTGGGAGTCACAGTGCTCGGAATTACAGGATGTCCTACCGATGCTTTCTCACAAATGTTGTGCGTTTCGTTAAATGTTTTAACGTGCTTGCGCCTACGTAGGTGCAAGTTGAGCGTAATCCGCCTAACACACTTTTTACTGTTTCTTCGATAGAACCTTTGTAAGGTACTTTCATGGTAGCGCCTTCTGATGCGCGATATTCTGCTACGCCGCCATAATATTTTTTCATTGCGGTGTCGGAGCTCATGCCGTAAAACAATTTGAATTTCTTGCCATCTTCTTCCACTAATTCGCCGCCTGACTCATCATGGCCAGCAAACATTCCGCCTAACATGACAAAATCCGCTCCGCCAGCGAAAGCTTTTGCCACGTCGCCTGGTTCACGGCAGCCGCCATCGGCAATGATATGCCCGCCTAAACCGTGTGCGGCATCAGCGCACTCGATAATGGCAGATAATTGCGGATAACCCACGCCAGTCATCATACGTGTTGTGCAAGCAGAGCCCGGGCCGATACCAACTTTTACAATATCCGCGCCCGCTAAGATCAATTCTTGTGTCATATCCCCGGTGACGACATTACCGGCAATCAATACTTTGTCAGGGAAGGTTGTTCGCACGCGTTTGATGTAACTCATAAACATTTCCGTGTAGCCATTGGCGACATCAACACAAATAACGGATAACTTGTCGCCAAAACGCGACATGATTTGGCTTAGTTTTGCGAAATCTTCATCACTGGTGCCGGTGGTGGTCACAATATTGGAAGACAAATCTTGCGACGCATAATCTTCAATTGTGTAAAATTTGTGTAGACAGGTCAGCATTTCATAACGGCCTAACACCTTGGCAATCTCGAAGGTACCAGACGTATCCATATTACTGGCCATGACTGGTACGCAACGCAGTCCGTGTGGGGAATGGCGGAAGGTAAAATCTCGTACGAGTGTAACTTCTTTGCGAGAGGTGAGAGTGCTGCGTTTAGGACAAATCAGGACATCGTTAAAATCGAGCTTAATTTCAGTTTCAATGCGCATTATAACAACCTTAATGAGTTAATATGTGTGCAAAATGTTAGCATAAACAACCGAGCTTGTACATTCTGCCAGACGGGTTTGGTGAATTATATCGTTTAAAGGCAACAATATGAACTTTTACTTGCGGAGAGGGCATAGTCTTTGCGAAAATGGGTTCGGTCTTTAATTTGGAGTATTATGTTATGGCTTGGAACGAGCCCGGTGGAAATCAAAATAAGCCCGATCCCTGGGGCGGTGGGAAGAAACCTACGCCGCCAGATTTAAATGTGATCTGGCAAGAGCTGAAAAAAAAGTGGCAACAGTTTCGTGGTCGTTTACCTAAAAAACCGGGTCCACGTTGGGGACGTCTAGGCGTTTTTATTTCGCGCTATGGCCATTATGCTTTCCCCGCACTATTGCTTGTTATTTGGTTGGCGACCGGTATTACTTCAGTAGATATTGGAGAAGAGGCAGTCGTACTCCAGTTAGGCAAATATCATAAGACGCTGGGTGCGGGCATGCATTGGGTGCCTCCCTTGGTTGATAAAACCTATATTGTCGACAAGCAACAAATTAATACTATTAATTTAAGTGGTAATCTTGTTACCAACGACAAACAAGTTTTAGTGATCACCTTGAATGTGCAATATCGCATTGCTAACGCGCAAGCCTATTTATTTGCCATGGCGGATCCGGTGCAAAGTTTGGAAGATGCTATAGCGAGTGTGACTAACCAAACTATTGGCAGACAAACTGCAGCAGCATTACTCAGTGAATCACACCAAACATTAAGCACACAATTAACTACAGGACTGAATCAATCATTGCCCGCACAACTTGATGGTTTAGTGATTACGGATGTATCGGTGCAAGCATTAAATGTTCCATCTGCTGTAGCGGATGCACATTCAAATGTATTAAAAGCACAACAAGATAATCAGCAAGTGATACAAAGCGCGAAAGAATCAGCGAGCCAAACTTTGTCACAAATGCAAATTCGCACACAACGTTTGTTGGCTGATGCACGCGCCTATCAACAAAAAGTGGTGATAAAAGCAGAAGGTAATACGGCCAGATATTTAGCCTTGTTACCAGAATACCAGCAAAATCCTAGTGCAACACGCAATCGATTATATGTTGATTCGATGCAAAATGTATTGAGCAAAATGACCAAAATTTTTGTGGATGTACCAGCGAATAGCGGGTTACAAATTACGATTCCACCGCTGCCGGCTCAACCCGGGACAGAAAAGTCTGCGATATTAGAAATGAGTAATACTCAAACTAACACAGCCGAAGAAGAAGCCGATGAAACAGAGTCGACAACGACAGAAAAGATACCGGGTTACGGTAATCCCTCAAATTCATATTAAAGTGGAGTGGTAGTAATGCCTAAACGTATTTGGAGTCTGACGATTATTGTCGTTGTTGTAGCAGCGTTAACATCGTCGATTTTTACTGTGAAAGAGAGAAAACAGGCGTTATTGTTTCAAATGGGACATTTGAAAACGCAACATAATGGCCAGATCAACATTTTGCAACCAGGCTTACATATTAAATGGCCTTTTATCGAGAAAGCCTATCAGTTTGATATGAAGATCCAATCATTGCCATTGAATGTGCCTGCACGAATTAGTGGTTCTAGTTTAGAAGGAACTGCCGAATATGTTGTGTTATGGGAAATTAGTAATTTACCCCTGTTTTATCAACGTACGGGAGATAATTGGCAGCAAGCAAACACCTTGCTAACACAAACCTTACGTGGACATTTAGAGCTTGCCCCCGATAAATGGAATAACATGATTGGTAATGAACAAGCATCAAAATTGGGTGCGGAATTAGGTGTTAATATTATTTCAATTCAATATAAAGGTTTGGCATTATCTCAAAACTCGTTGAAGACGGTATATCAAATGATGAGTGACTTGCAGGAGCAGCAAGCAAAACGTTTGCGAGTTGATGGAAAGCTCGAAGCCGATAAAGTTATTAATGATGCGCAAACACAGGCAGAAATTATCTTGGCGCAAGCGCAATCCGATGCGAGTAAATTACATGCGGATGGTGACGCCCAAGCTGCAAAAATATATTCCGATGCTTATAGTAAAGATCCGGAGTTTTATGCGTTTTTGATTAGCTTACAAGCCTACGCCAAAACGTTTACTGACAAAAAAGATGTTATTGTGTTAACACCGACGATGCAGTTTTTTAATTATTTTAACCAACCGCAGAAATAGTATAGAGGAAAAGAGAATATGTTGTGGCAGGATTTTGTAGCCGCCGTCGCATTGGTTCTGGTTATTGAAGGATTTTTGCCATTCTTGTCGCCCTCACGCTGGCGGCGTATAGCAATGAATATGATTTCACAACACGACTCAGTATTACGGATTATTGGTTTTGTTTGCATGGTAGCGGGCGCTGTGATTTTGACGGTATTGCACCGTTATTTTAATTAAAGAGAGAGAAAATAGTAAATGGGTAAAAATGTAGTTGTTCTAGGGAGTCAATGGGGAGACGAAGGCAAAGGCAAGGTTGTTGATCTATTAACAGAACCTGTGGATTGTGTCGTGCGATTTCAAGGCGGTCATAATGCCGGTCACACATTAGTTATCAATGGTCACAAAACTGTTTTGCGTTTAATTCCGTCGGGTATTCTGCATGAACATTTAGTGTGTCTGATCGGTAATGGTGTGGTGTTATCGCCCACGGCATTTTTATCCGAAGTGGCTGAGCTGGAGCAGAATGGTGTGCACGTACGTAATAAACTCCGTATTAGTTCGGCTTGTACCTTGTTATTGCCTTATCATGTTGCTTTAGATAAAGCACGTGAAAAACAATTAGGTAATGCCGCAATCGGCACCACCGGTCGTGGTATCGGTCCCGCTTATGAAGATAAAATAGCGCGTCGTGGTTTACGGGTGGGTGATTTGCGTGATCCCGCTAAATTCGCTGAAAAATTACGTACGGTGATGGAGTATCACAATTTTGTATTAACCAACTACTTTCACGCCGAAGCTTTAAATTATCAAGCAGTATTAGATGAAGTGTTGCAACAGTCAGAGTTGTTATTACCGTTGATCGACGATGTGCCGGCTTTGTTACATCAATACCAATTAGAAGGTAAAAATATATTATTTGAAGGTGCGCAAGGTACATTCCTCGATGTGGATCACGGGACGTATCCTTTCGTGACCTCATCGAATACTACGGCGGGCAATGCTGCCACCGGTAGCGGTTTTGGTCCTTTATATCTTGATTACGTTTTAGGTATTACTAAAGTCTATACCACACGCGTTGGGTCAGGTCCATTCCCAACCGAGTTATTTGATGATGCAGGTAAAACTTTAGCGAAACGTGGTAATGAATTTGGTTCGGTGACGGGACGTCCACGTCGTTGTGGTTGGTTTGATGCCGTGGCATTACGTCGGGCTGCCTACGTCAATAGTATTTCTGGTTTGTGTGTTACCAAGCTTGATGTGCTAGATGAATTTGAAACGGTAAAAATATGCGTGGGCTATCGTTATCAAGGTCAAGAAGTTAATTCTTTACCGTGCGATGCTGAATCGTTATCTCAATGTGAACCGATTTATGAATCTTATCCTGGCTGGCAGACGTCAACTCACGGCGTAGCACGTTATGAAGAACTCCCAGCTAATGCGAAAGCGTATTTAAAGCGCTTAGAAGAAGCGGTGGGGGTGCCGATTGATATTATTTCTACCGGCGCTGATCGTAAGCACACCATTATTTTACGCCATCCGTTTTTGGATTAGGCCTTGTTTTATCACCAGGAGATATCATGAGTAAACAAAGCTTTAAAACTCATCTACAAAACGAAATTCAACAATTGCGTGACAATGGCTTATATAAACATGAACGTGTACTGGTGACACCGCAACAAGCGGATATACAAGTGACCACGGGGCAGCATGTCGTGAATTTTTGTGCTAATAATTATCTTGGTTTATCTGATCACCCAGAAGTTATCGCAGCGGCTAAACGCGCGTTAGATCAATATGGTTATGGCATGTCCTCAGTGCGTTTTATTTGTGGCACCCAAACCATACATAAAGAATTAGAACGACGTATTGCCGATTTTCTTGGTATGGAAGATACGATTTTATATTCCTCTTGTTTTGATGCCAACGGTGGTTTATTTGAAACATTGTTTACGGAAGAAGACGCGATTATTAGTGATAGTTTGAATCATGCCAGCATTATTGATGGTATTCGATTGTGTAAAGCGCAGCGATATCGTTATGAAAATAACAATATGGTCGATTTAGAAGAAAAACTAAAAGCCGCAGAAGGCGCACGTTTTCGTTTAATCGCGACTGACGGTGTATTTTCGATGGATGGAATTATTGCGAATCTTAAAACTATTTGTGATTTAGCTGATAAATACGATGCCATGGTGATGGTAGATGATTCGCACGCAGTAGGATTTATGGGCGAGCGTGGGCGCGGTACGCATGAATATTGTAAAGTGATGGGACGTGTGGATATTATCACGGGAACTTTAGGTAAAGCACTAGGGGGCGCATCAGGCGGTTATATTTGTGCGAGTAAAGAAATGGTGGAATGGTTGCGTAATCGTTCTAGACCGTATTTATTTTCAAATAGTTTAGCGCCGATGATTACGGCAACATCGTTAGCGGTGTTGGATATGTTGGAACGTGATAATAGTTTGTGTGAAACGTTAAAAGAAAACAGTCGTTATTTCCGCAAGGGCATGGAAGAGTTAGGTTTTACTTTAGTTCCCGGCGAACATGCCATTATTCCAGTTATGTTAGGTGATGCGCGTGTAGCTGGCGAAATGGCGGATCGTTTACTGAAAGAAGGTATTTATGTGGTTGGATTTTCGTTTCCTGTGGTTCCCAAAGGACAGGCTCGTATTCGCACACAAATGTCGGCAGCGCATACAAAAGCGCAGTTAGATAAAGCTATTACCGCCTTCGCTAAGGTAGGTCGCGAAATGAATGTAATAAAATAGAACGTCACGTCGTCCCGCGACTTGTTCGCGGGAACCATGATGTGTCGATGTATTCTGGATCCCGCGGACAAGCCGCGGGACGACGATATAGTAGAGAGATAGCATGAAAGCCTTAAGTAAATTAAAAGCAGAACCCGGTATTTGGATGGTTGATGCGCCGATACCTACTATTGGTCATAATGATGTATTAGTTAAAATAAAAAAGACCGCGATTTGTGGTACCGATATTCATATTTATAACTGGGATGAATGGGCGCGCCATACTATTAAAGTGCCAATGATTACTGGGCATGAGTTTGCTGGTGAAATTGTCGATATAGGCAGCGAAGTAGTCGGTTTAAAGATTGGTGATCGTGTTTCCGGCGAAGGACATATTACGTGTGGATTTTGCCGTAATTGTCGCGCGGGCAGACGCCATCTTTGCCGTAATACTGAGGGAACGGGTGTCAATCGTCAAGGTTGTTTTGCTGAATATTTGTCGATGCCCGCATTTAATATTTTCAAATTACCCGATGATATTCCTGATGATGTTGCTGCAATTTTAGATCCGTTTGGTAATGCCACCCACACAGCATTGAAATTTAACTTAGTAGGCGAAGATGTGTTAATCACTGGTGCTGGACCAGTGGGGATTATGGCGACAGCAATTGCCCGACATGTGGGAGCACGTTTTGTTGTTGTGACGGATGTGAATGAATACCGATTGGATTTAGCACGTCAAATGGGTGCTACTCGCGCGATTAATGTGACAAAAGAAAATTTAGATGATGTACGCGCAGAGTTAGGCATTCGCGAAGGTTTTGATGTGGGCTTAGAAATGTCCGGCAGCCCGCAAGCGTTTAATCAAATGTTAGAACATATGAATCACGGTGGTAATGTCGCATTACTCGGGCTTTTACCTGAAAATACCGGTATCAATTGGGATCATGTGATTTTTAAATGTTTAACACTAGAAGGCATCTATGGCCGCGAAATGTTTGAAACCTGGTACAAAATGGTGAGCATGTTACAAAGTGGCTTTAATATTAAACCCATTATCACACATCATTTCCCCGTTGATGAATTTGAAAAAGGTTTTCAAACGATGCTCAGTGGAACAAGTGGAAAAGTGATCTTGGATTGGCAGTAACATTCCATAATGATTATTTAAAAAGCTAAAAATTCTTTACGTGCTTTTCTACTGGGATATAATGTTTTTAGAAATAACGTATTATCATCTTCAAACACAAATGGCACGGCATAAACCTCATCCACTATTCTTACGAAAAGAACTTTTTGATGAGGATACTTTTTTTGATTGGAATGATCACGAATACCTAAAACATTACCATCAGCAATAGCCTGGATAATTTCATTAAAACCAATCCCTCTTTCTGCCAATAAAATGGAGTTTTTTTCAGGGTTGTATTTGTACTCCATCGATCATCCTTTAAAAGCTAGAAGCGTCTCGGTGAATAAGCATATTAATATATGTTTGATAAGGGATGCCTTTCTTAGAGGCTTTTATTTTTATGATCTCGACGTCATGCATAGAAACACGAATGGTAATAGGTTTTTTATTTTGTAAATGCACTTTCGCAGCTTGCTGCATCTTTTTAATTAATGCACCTTCATTTTTAACCGGTTTTAGTTTTTCATAATTGTCTTCAATATCTTGCTCGTATTTATCAAGCTGAAGTTTTTTTGTCATCATGAGCTCTCCTCTACAGGACTTTCTTAGGTTAATTATAACATACGTACAGACATTGTCAATACATCCAATTAATAGGTTTGCATCGTTGGATCAATATCGTTGGCCCAAGCGATAATTCCACCTGCCAAGCACTGTACATGAGTAAATCCCGCCGCTTGCATCATTTCTGCGGCTTTTTGGCTACGCATGCCCAGTTTGCAATGCACAACATAATGTTTATTTTTGTCTAATTCCTTCAATTTTGTCGGTAATTCCGACATAGGAATTAACATCCCGCCTAAGTTGCAAATGACATATTCAGTTGGATCACGTACATCTAATAAAATAAATTCCACATTATCTTGTTGCATTTTTTGTAATTCTTTGGGGGTGAGGTTGTTGATTGACATGATAGCGACTCCATAAGCTAGATTTAAGATAATACTAATTGGAGTCATCTTATCGCATAAAGTTGCGTTCTACCAATAAAGCAGCTATAGTTAATGAGAGTAATTCTCAACAACAGGAGTTTAATATGTTAGGCGTAGGTGATAAATTTCCAGAATTCGCATTAAAAGCAGTGGTTTCTAATGATATGAAAACCGCATTTGTTGATGTTACAAATGCCAGTTATCCTAAAAAGTGGTTAGTGGTATTTTTTTGGCCAAAAGATTTTACTTTTGTTTGTCCGACTGAAATAGTAGCATTTGGTAAATTAACCAAACAATTTGCCGATCGTGATGCGCAAGTATTGGGTGGCAGTACCGATAGTGAGTTCGTCCATTTAGCATGGCGTCAACATAATGACGAATTGAAAGACTTACCTTTTCCCATGTTGTCTGATATTAAACGCGAGTTAACGTCAGATTTAGGTATTCTTGATCACAGTGCAGGCGTAGCACAACGGGCAACGTTTATTGTTGATCCCGATGGAATAATTCGTTTTGCTATGGTGACTGACTTGAATGTTGGACGCAATACCGACGAAGTGTTACGAGTACTTGATGCATTGCAAACGGATGAATTATGTCCTTGCAATTGGCACAAAGGCGAAGACACCATTCACGTATAAATCCGATGTATCAACTATGTAGCCCGCCATTCGCTGCACGAATAATACTATGTTTGTCACAGTTTTTGCGTGCAGCCTAATGCGGGAGCTCTCTTTCAACCAAGGAATTCATTATGTCACTAGAACAATTCTTAGATACACTTCCTGAATTTGCGAAAGATGTTAAGTTAAATGTTTCCACTGTTTTAACCGAAATGGGTTCGCCCGGTTTAACATTGACTCAAATTGCAGGTATTGCTTTAGCCTCTGCCTACGCAACTAAAGACAAACAAACAATTAATTTAATAGCACAACATACCGCATCGTCGTTAAATGAAACAGAGATAAATGCAGTAAAAGGTGCCGCAGCATTAATGGGCATGAACAACGTCTATTACCGTTTCACTCATATGGTCAGCGATAATACTTATCAAACTATGCCAGCAAAATTACGCATGAATTTTTTGCGCAGTCATGGCATAGCAAAAGATAATTTTGAATTATACTCTTTGGCAGTATCGGCTATTAATGCTTGTCAAATGTGTATCGATTCTCATGTGAATGAAGTTGTTAATCACGGCATTAGTAAAGAAGGCGTGCAATCTACGATTCGTATTGCAGCGAGTATGGCCGCGTTAGCACAAGTAAGTGTGATACAGGAGCAAAGTTAAAACGATATCATCCCGAGTTGATGTATCCCCACGAATTTCTGTGTCATTGCGAGGAAGTACGCCGAGCAAACCTGTAAAACAATAGGCATTAGCGGCGTACTGACGCGGCAATCCAATGGAAATCTTTCTAGCATAGAACCTTCTTTATAAGTCCTAATTGGATTGCCACGTCAGCTCGCCAGTTATTCCTGGTGTTTTTGACGATCGCTCGGCGCGCTTCCTCGCAATGACGTCCTTCTAAATTCGTTGTGCTCGGAATCACTAGGTTGATAGAGAAATGACAAAGCACCCTCACTTTATCTCCATCAACTTTTGCAAATCCACACGTCGTAATACATATCGTAGTCGTAACAATACTAGCGCTGCACCACAGGCCATGCCAGCAGTTAATCCCCACCAGATGCCGGCACTACCACCGTGCAAGATAAAAGCGAACCAAAGAGCAGAAAAAATTCCTACTCCCCACACGCTAAAGAGTGAGATATACATCGGAAAAGTCATATCTTTTAAACCGCGCAAAACGCCCATACCAATCAATCGGAAATTTTCAAATAGTAAAAATACACTCACAATAGAAAGCAAGATAGTGGCTGCATCTATTAAGGTAGCATTTTTAATGTCTTGCATGTTGAGATCAAGACTCAACAGAAAATTCGGAAATATATTGAAAATAAAGATCACGATTAACATGCAAAATACATTTAATACCATACCAACATAAGCCGCATATTTCACCCCAACTATATCTTGTTTTCCGACGGAATAACCCACCCTCATCGTGACAGCTTGCGACATGGCAAAAATTAAAGTAACGGCAATATTTAAGTATTGCATGACGATTTGATGAGCAGCCAACATAGTTACACCAAAGTGACCAATAAAAAAAGTTGCAGTAATAAAAGCGACTAAATCGATCACTTGTACGCAACCTATGGGTAGTCCAACCCGAAATAATTCTTTTAACCATTTCCAGTTCGCTTTTAAAATACCCTGTAACACTCCAAATTCCTGATATTTTTTGCTGGTGAACAGACAAATTAAACTTACGGCAGTGATAGTCCATGTAGTAGCAAATCCATATCCAACTCCCGCAATACCACAAGCGGGTAATCCCCATTTACCAAAAATTAATCCATAAATTAAGGCAATTTCGACGGGAACTACTGTTAAGCTAATACGTAAAATAATCTTACTTTTGCCAATGCCAGCTAAAAATTGCTCGCTAATCATCAAAGAAATTAAAGCTGGCGTTGTCCATAACAAAGAATAAGCATACTCTTTAGCGTATGATAAAACAGCAGCTGGTTGATCACTCAGTTGTATTAACCATGGCATGCTAGATAATACTAAAAGAATGGGTACAGCGATTAATAAACCTAACAAATGCGACTGCCCCATGATTTCACTGATGGCTTTATAATTTTTTGCGCCATATTGATGTGAAACCAATATACCAATAGCATTTAAGATACCAATAAATAATACTAATAAACCAAACCACGTTATCCCCACTAATACACTGGCAGCTAATGCATTTTGCCCTAATCTCGCAACCATGGCCGTGCTGATAAATCCACTACAGGCATAGACGAGTTGTGATGCAATTAACGGTAAGCCTAGAGCTAAAGTGCCTTTGATTTCGCTTTTAATAGAATGCGACTTGATAGAATGGGAAGAAATAATTTCAGACATGATCTACAACAACCTAAAAATGAGGTAATTACTGATACTTGCTGTCATGCCAGCGCAGGCTGGCATCCATTGTTACGATTGGATACCAGCTTGCGCTGGTATGACAACTGGGGGATAGAGAAATAAGTAGCAACAAGATTGCTATTGTTGTAGAGTTTTCATAGTTCGGAATACCTCACTTTAGGATTCCATTATAGCATCATGTATATTTTAAGATCAAGCCTTAACTTAAGGAAAACAGCATGAAAATTATTGTAGTAGGTGGTACGGGAACCATTGGTCAAGCCGTGGTGGATGAGTTATCAAAACGGCATGAGATTGTAGTCGCTGCACACAGCAGTGGCGATGTGCAGGTTGATATCAACGACAAGCAATCTATCGAAGCGATGTATAAGCAGGTTGGAAAATTTGATGCAGTCATTTCAACTGTAGGCAAAGTTCATTTCGGTGCATTAACTGAAATGACAGACACATTGTATGATGTGGGATTGAAAAATAAACTAATGGGGCAAGTGAATTTAGTTTTAATTGGATTAAATTATATTAACGATGCGGGATCTTTCACTCTCACCAGTGGCATTTTAAACGACGATCCTATTCGTTATGGTTCAGGAGCGGCGATGGCGAATGGTGCATTGAATGGCTTTGTTATTGGTGCAGCGATAGAAATGCCGCGCAGCATTCGCATCAATATCGTCAGTCCTACTATATTATCGGAGTCTATGGATAAATTGAGTGATTATTTCCACGGATTTTTACCTGTCCCTGCCGTGCACGTTGCTTTAGCTTACAGCAAAAGTACTGAAGGTGCGCAGACAGGACAGATTTATAGGGTGGGGTATTAGCGAGTTTTTTCTCTATTAAGGACGATAAAAATTGCTCTCTTTAAGTGCCTGCTCCATCTGCGCGACAACGGCTTGAGGTAAAGGTGATGGTGAAGGCTCATCTCTGCCAGAAGAGCTAGCTAAACTTCTCACGGGTGACGAGCTAGTGGGGCACCACGGTGATAATGAACGAGTGTCATATCGACCGAGTGTAACAGGAGAGCCCCCAACCATCGGTGGAAGACACGTTGATGTAGGGACAGGCACCGGTGCTATTTTTTCTGATTCTGGCGGTGTCAGGTAAAACCTTTCCATCTCATCATATACAGCTGGGTCTGCTAAACTATCAACATGAATAATAATGTCGGGGATGCTGTATTCTGATTCCTTGCAGGCGAGAACTTTATAATCTGCAGCAAGCCGATATTCGAAGAAACGATAATAATCCTTCGCTGTTCCGATTGTAAGTTTAGCATCAGGATAACGTATAACAAATACCTCTTTTAACAGAGTAAATAAATTGGCTTCCGCTACCGATGATCGCGATTTATTAACTTCATGTAAATAATGTATAAGAATTGCCGTATATAATTTAATTTTTCTTTGATATGCAGTATGAATTTTTGTTTCATCTATGGCTTCAGATCGAATTTTATTGACTGCCGTTTGAATATCTTTTATTTGTTGCGTACGATCTTGAGATCCGTACAGTGTATTAGATACGTATCGGCCAGCTTGCCATAAAGTACTCACTTGAGCATCCAAACCTTTATATCGATTTTCAAGCTCCATAATAGTGTTATACATCGCTTGTTCAGTATATTTTAATTTATCTAGGGGCGCGTCAAATGTAGCAGTGAACGTTACCGATTGCGCGGGTTCTTCTTGTTTCTGGGAAGATGAAAACCAGGACCACATATGCAGATTCCTCTTAAAAGTTTAGTTATATTACACGCGATTTTTACAATAATTTTTACCTCAAGTAGGTGTCATTTTAACATCAAAATATTAATGAAACATTAGCAACTTGAAATTAAATTTAGTCGCGCCCTAAGGGGACAATTTTTAAGAGTCTTTGTCGTCCCAAATTCCGCTTCGCTCCATCCAGGCTACCCGAGATGACAATGAAGAAAGCTTGCTTTATAATGCCCGCCCTTAACCATTTTTCACCAATTTGAAGAGGTGTTATTAAGTAATGTATAACAATACGGTATCTCAATCCCCGATTTCGCTCCCGAAAGCTTTGACCATGTACGTCTTGGTCTCGCTATTCCTGTTTTTTGAAATGGCGGTGCAGGTGTCGCCGAGCGTGATGGCGCCGCAGCTAATGCATGATTTGAATATGACGGCATTGGGTTTGGGCATTATGTCGGGCTGTTATTTCTACACTTACACCGCCATGCAAATCCCCTCGGGCTTACTATTCGATCGCTTTGATGCCCGTTTAGTGATTGTGGCCTCCATCTTATTTTGTGCCATTGGCAGCCTGTTAATGGGCTTTTCCAGTAACATTTTTTACGCCTGTATTTCCAGATTACTCATCGGCTTAGGCTCAGCCTTTGCTTTTGTTTCTGTATTAGTGGTGACGGCCGATTTATTTGAAGCCAAACATTTTGCCACCTTAACCGGTATTACCCAAATGCTCGCGGCCTTAGGTGCTATGTCAGGACAGTTGCCCGTGAGCATTCTGGTTAATAGCTTGGGCTGGCGACAAACGATGTTTATGTTTGCCATCGTCGGTTTATTGATTGCTATTGGCGTGTATTGTTTTTTGCGTTATGAAAAGCACCCACGTGAATACAAGCAAGAAACTCAACACAAAATCCTGCCACAACTGAAAACGATTTTCGCACAAAAGCAAACCTGGTTTTTAGCCATTTATGCCTGCTTATTATGGGCCCCTATGTCGGGGTTTACTTCCTTGTGGGGTGTGTCATTTCTAGTGAACGTCGATGGTTTATCACAAGCAAGCGCGGCATTTTTCACCTCGATTATGTGGCTAGGATTAGCGATTGCTAGTCCATTGCTAGGCCACTTTTCCACCCAGATGCGCAGTAGAAAAATTCCATTAAGTTTATCGGCATTGATCGGCGCGGCGGCTTTTGGATGTATCGTCATCATGAAGTTACAAGGTTGGATGTTATTAAGTTTATTGTTATTAGCCGGTGCGGCCTGTGCAGGGCAAGCGTTGAGTTTTACTGTGGTGAAGGAAAATAATGCTAAGTCCGTCAGCGCAACCGCGATGGCATTTAATAATATGGCCGTCGTTATTTCGGGCGCTATTTTTCAGCCATTGATTGGATGGCTGTTGAATAATTTACATTTCTCCGTCGTTATGCAATATCGAATCGCGATTTCATTATTGTTTTTTGCTTATATTACAGCGTTTATCATGGCGACGTTTTTTATTAAGGAACCTACCCCGCTAAATGCTCGTTAAAAAAATCCATGCTATATCTAAACGTACGGGATGCGACAGCAGCGTTATATTCCCGTCCCATTTCTGCTTCTTTAGCGGGATCGTAAGTGCCAGTGTCAGGATCGGTAAATGAATGTTTAGCATCGCCAAAAAATACGAAGGTCCAATCATTCACATCGACTGATTGCATTTCGTTGGCGAATTGAGTCATTTCCGTTGGTGGTACTTGAGGATCTTGATAACCATGCAACATCAAGAGTTTGCTTTGAATGGGTAATGTGGGGAGCGTGGATTTGGCTAATACACCATGTGCGCTCACACCTGCATGCAAGGGCGCACCACTACGCGCTAACTCCAGCATACACATGCCACCAAAACAAAATCCCATGGCACCAATTTTTTGTTTATTTACCGAAGGCATTTGCATCAAGGTGTCAAACGCTAACACCGCGCGACGCCGCACTAATTCTCGATCTTGCAAAAACGGTGTGATTAATTTAAAACATCCGTCGATAGTATCCGCTGTTTCACCATTACCATACATATCGGCAGCAAAAACCAGATAGCCCACTTCAGCCATGCTTTTAGCGTAATTGCGGGTGAATTTGCCGAGGCCTTCAAAGGCGTGAAATAAAATGATAGCGGGTTGTTGTTGTTTTTCTGATTCGTAATTAAAAAGTTGGCCGACTAATTTTTGTGGGCCGTCAAAGTATTCAATCCGTTCGATTCTCATTTAGTTCTCCCTAATTTAACTGGATGCCAGCCTTCGCTGGCATGACAACATATTTAAAATATACTGGCAACACGGTGCAAAAACAATAAGGCGGTGAGGCCGCCAGCGATGGCGCCGTAAATGTGTCCTTCGAAAGAAACTTTTTCCGATGAAGGAAATAAATTAAAGACTAAACCGCCTAAATAATACAACATAATGACGACGATAATAATATTGTATACCGTAGGTTCAAACACAGTTAAGGTTAACAAAAATCCCCAGTATCCCATCACCACGCCACTCGCACCCACATGAATACCTTTGCGTCCACCGATCCAAGTGAAAATGCCGCTGAGAGTCACAATCGTCAACGTAACATACCAAAAAGCATGACCCGTGGCGACCAACATAAAATCAATTAACAAGAATAAAGGAATGCTATTGAATAACAGATGATTAAAATCGCCATGCAATAACGGCGAAGTAAATATTCCTATTAACCCAAATGGGCGACGCGGCCATAAACCAAAGACATTTAAACGCATGCCAACTAACACATTTAAAATATGAATACCCCACAAACAACCCACAATAATTGCCGACTCTACCATATGGGCTTTGAAGAGGGTGATGATCTCAGTGGTTTGATTACTAATGGCGCTTAAACTAAACATAGGCTAGAGCAGTCCTGTCATGGTAAAAATTAACCATTGTAGCCAGCGAACGGCAGGAAATATCACAATTTTTAAAACACTGGACATCAATAATATGACTAGTAGGAAAAATCCATATTGCTCATAGCGACTTAAGAGGTACGCAGTTTTCCCGGATAAAAAACTAGTAATCACACGACTGCCATCAAGCGGAGGAATGGGAATTAAATTTAATACCATTAAAAATAAATTCAGCTGCACACCAATTGAGCCCATGTTGACTAACACTTCAGCTGTGCGGCTGGTGTCACCCGCAACAACTAATGCCAGCTTAGCAATCAAGGCCCACCCAAAAGCCATTACAAAATTTGCCATAGGCCCAGCCAATGCGACGATGGGCATATCTACCCGCTGGTTGCGTAAATTATTCCAATTGACGGGTACGGGTTTGGCCCAGCCAAAAATAAAACCGGTAAAATAAATCATGGCAGCAGGCACGAGGATCGTACCCACTAAATCGATATGCTTGATCGGATTTAACGTTAAACGCCCCATCATTTTGGCGGTGCTATCACCGAGTTTGCTGGCCATCCAGCCATGGGCAACTTCATGGACGGTGATGGCAAATAATAACGGAATTGCATAAAGTAAAATCATTTGGATAGGATTAAATGAAGGTAGCATATGGTATACTCTTAGTTGAACTTTCAAAGGAATAATACAGCGACATGAGTATGAATACCATACGTTTTGTTAAAATGCATGGATTGGGCAACGATTTTATGGTGATTGATACCTTGCAACAGGCTTTTGAGCCTAAGTCGCAGTGTATTCAAGCCTGGGCCGATCGGCATACAGGTGTCGGTTTTGATCAATTATTGCTTATTACGCCCCCGCCAACTCCCGATGTTGATTTTGGTTACCGTATTTTTAATGCAGATGGCACCGAAGCGCAACAATGTGGCAATGGTGCACGTTGCGTGGCGCGTTATGTGCAGCAGCGAGGCTATACTACCAAATCACAATTACGTATTGCCACCATTGCCGGAGCGATTGAACTAAATTGCCTTCCGGATCGGCAAGTGCAAGTGAATATGGGAATTCCCGACTTTGATCCCTCTAGCCTGCCGTTTAAGGTACCGCAGCAGCGAGAACGTTATGAGCTTATGTTGAATAATGAACCATTAGTTTTTGGTGCTGTCTCCATGGGCAATCCTCATATTGCTTTGCAGGTTCCTCACATTGCTTCCGCCCCAGTTTCTATTTTAGGCTCGCAATTGACAAATCATGCCTTATTTCCAGAGGGTGTTAATGTTGGGTTTGTGGAAATGATTAATCGTAATGAAATTAACTTGCGTGTTTATGAGCGTGGCGTGGGAGAAACTCGCGCCTGTGGCTCGGGTGCATGTGCTGCCGTTGTAATAAACCATGCATGGCAACTGTTGGGTGATACAGTGAAAGTAAACTTGCCAGGCGGATGGCTTATTATTCACTGGGAAGGCAAAACACATCCCGTGTATATGACTGGGCCTGCTGAATGGGTATTTGAAGGGGAAATTAACGCATGCATATAATTATTTTAGGTGCAGGGCAGGTCGGCGGAACGCTAGCAGAACATTTATTGCGTGAAAAACACGATATCATGTTGGTGGATACGAATGGTGATCGACTACGTGAATTACAAAGTCGACTTGATATTGGTATTGTAGTGGGTTCAGCTTCCTACCCCGGTATTTTACGCCAAGCTGGCGCTGAAAATGCTGATATGATCATCGCAGTCACCAGTAGCGATGAAGTCAATTTAGTGGCATGCCAGATTGCTTATCAATTATTTCGTACGCCCACTAAAATTGTCCGTATTCGTGCGCAAGAATATTTACGCAAAAAAGATAATTTATTTGAAGAAGGGCATTTCCCCATTGATGTATTGATTACGCCAGAAAAATTAGTTACCGATTATGTCACGCGATTAATTGAATATCCTGGCGCGTTACAAGTCTTAGATTTTGCACGGGGTAAAGTTCGGTTAGTGGCAGTTCGCCCTTATTTTGGCGGCCCTTTAGTGGGTAAAACCCTCGGTAGTATTCGTGAACATATGCCGCATTATAAAGCACAAGTCGCCGCTATTTATCGCGGTAATCGTGCAATTCCTGTGAAAAGCGACACGGTTATAGAAATTGGAGATGAAGTTTTCTTTGTAGCCGCTAGTAGTCATATTCTCAATGTAATGAGTGCGTTGCGCCGATTAGATAATCCCTCGCGTCATATCATGATTGCAGGCGGCGGTAATATTGGTTTTCGTTTAGCACAAGATCTTGAAAACCATTACCATGTTAAATTGATTGAGCACAATCAAAAACGAGCACAAAATATTTCACAAAAACTGCTTAAAACAATAGTCCTGTTAGGCGATGCATCTGACAGAGAATTATTGTTGAGCGAGAATATTGAATATACCGATGTATTTTGCGCAGTAACGAATGATGATGAAGTGAATATCATGTCATGTTTGCAAGCTAAACGTTTAGGTGCTCGGCATGTGATGGCACTAATTACGCGACCTGCATATGTTGATTTAATTGAGGGAAGCGATATTGATATCGCTATTTCGCCACAGCAGGCAACCATCGGTAGCATTTTAACGCATATTCGTCGTGGTGATATCGTTCATGTGCACTCTTTACGTCGAGGCGCAGCAGAAGCGATTGAAGTGGTCGCGCACGGGGATATGAAAACTTCTAAAGTAGTAGGGCGATCATTATCACAAATCAAATTACCGCCAGATACTACTATCGGCGCAATTGTGCGACGCAATAAAGTTATTATTCCCGATGAGTCAACGGTGTTCGAATCAGAAGATCATGTGATTTTATTTTTAGTCGATAGACGACATTTGGATGAAGTTGAGCGATTATTTCAAGTTAGCGTGACATTTATGTAAGGGTTATTATTCAATTATGCAATTCATGGCAATATTACGGATATTTGGTCTCTTACTCATGCTTTTTAGTTTAACTATGCTGCCGCCCATCGGTATTTCTTTTTGGTATGATGATGGAGGTTGGGTAGCGTTTATTTTGGGATTTATGGTTACAAGCTTAGTTGGTTTTATTTGTTGGTTTTTCTGTCGAAATGAAAAGAAAGAATTAAAAACACGTGATGGATTTTTGATTGTAGCATTGTTTTGGGGCATTCTTAGCATTTTCGGGGCTATCCCGTTAATGATCGCGCGTATTCCTAGCTTATCATTTACTGATGCAGTGTTCGAAACGGTGTCTGGATTGACGACAACCGGTGCAACAGTACTTCTTGGTTTGGAGTATATTCCGCATGCAATTCTCTATTATCGACAACAGTTACAATTTTTAGGTGGAATGGGAATTATCGTATTAGCGGTCGCGATTTTGCCTATGTTAGGTATTGGGGGACTGCAACTCTATCGCGCAGAAATTCCAGGTCCCACCAAAGATAACAAATTAACGCCCCGAATCACACAAACGGCAAAAGCGTTGTGGTATATCTACGTTGGATTATGTGTCTTATGCGCTGTGGCTTATTGGATAGCCGGCATGACACCGTTTAATGCGATTGGTGAAAGTTTTGCGACTATTTCCACCGGCGGATTTAGTCTGCATGATGAAAGTTTCGGTTATTACAATAGTACAATTATTAATTTAATTGCGGTTTTCTTCATGTTTTTGGGTGGCACTAATTTCACATTACATTTTATGGCGATGCAACGAAAATCGTTGGTAGGATACTGGCAAGACACGGAATTTAAAGTGTATGTGGTGTTGGTGGCGGTGGCAGTATTAACCGCTTTGGTAATGTTGAGCATTTATGAAGTGTATCCTGATGCGGGGGATACCTTGATTTACTCATTATTTAACGTAGTTTCGTTACTGACTACCTCAGGTTTTTTAGCACAACCTATTTCAACTTGGCCGACATTTCTGCCACCGATGTTCATTATGTTAGGTTTAATTGGCGCTTGCGCAGCCTCAACCAGTGGCGGTGTTAAAATTATTCGACTGATTTTAGTTTATAAACAAGGAACACGTGAAATACAACGTTTGATTCATCCTAATGCCGTGGTGGCGACTAAACTGGGTACGCAATTGGTTAAAGATGATGTATTGCAAGCCGTCTGGGGATTTTTGGGTTGTTTTATTTTATTATTTCTTATTTTAACATTAGTACTAATGGCGACGGGATTGGATTTACAAACAGCGGAAGGCGCAGTCGTTTCATGTATTGCAAATATTGGATTAGGGTTAGGTGATGTAGCCAATGGATTCGGTAGAGTTAATGATACCAGCAAATGGGTGTTAATTTTAGCGATGCTGATAGGCAGGTTGGAAATATTTACATTATTGGTGTTGTTGTCGCCGGAATTTTGGCGACGGTAGTTTAGCAATGTAGCCCGGATGAAGCGAAGCGGAATCCGGGATTCTCGAAAAGAAAACCCGGATTCCGCTTCGCTTCATCCAGGCTACGAGTTTATTTATTATTAAAGGTTAAAACACAATGTCTAAATCGCAATTGGTTCTTGTTGATGGCTCTTCTTATCTCTATCGCGCGTTTCATGCCTTACCGCCGCTGGTGAATTCAAAAGGTCAACCCACGGGTGCGGTGTATGGCGTAACCAGCATGTTAAAAAAACTTATAAAAGATTATCCCGATGCACATCTTGGAGTGGTATTTGATCCCAAAGGTAAAACCTTTCGCGATGATTTATATCCCGAATACAAAGCCAATCGCTCAGCGATGCCGGAGGATCTCGTAGCACAAATCAAACCGTTATTTGAAATTATTGAAGCTTTAGGATTACCTTTGATTATTGTTGATGGTGTTGAAGCAGATGATGTCATTGGTACGTTAGCAAAAGAAGCCATCCATGAAAAATGGGATGTTGTTATTTCCACTGGCGATAAAGATATCGCACAAATGGTGGCGCCACATATCACCTTAGTGAATACCATGACTAGCACAACACTGGATCGCGCTGGCGTTATTGAGAAGTTTGGCATTCCCCCCGAGTTGATTATCGATTATCTCACTTTAATTGGCGACTCAGTGGATAATGTCCCGGGCGTACCCAAAGTAGGCCCAAAAACGGCAGTAAAATGGCTGATTGAATTTGGCAGTCTTGATGGTGTTGTGAAAAACGCGGATAAAATTACCGGTAAAGTGGGTGAGTATTTGCGCGAGAGTTTACATTTTTTACCATTATCAAAACAATTAGTCACCATTAAGACGGATGTTAAATTACCGGTGACTCCCGAAGATTTAACCATTAAAAAACCGGATACTGAAAAATTAGTCGAGTTATATACGCATTTAGAATTTAAATCTTTATTGCGTGCATTGACGACAGAGAGCGATGCAGTACAGCAGCATGAAAAAACTGAAAAAAGCAAAAGCGAATATGAAATGATTCTTGACCAAGCCGCTTTGGATGGCTGGATAAAACAACTGGAAAAAGCACCTTTATTTGCAGTGGACACTGAAACAACCAGTTTAGATTATATGGCGGCGGATCTAGTTGGCATATCGTTTGCTATACATGGTAAGGCAGTTTATATTCCACTTGCACATGATTATGTTGGCGCACCAAAACAATTATCTTTGGAGCATGTATTAAAACAACTAAAACCCTTGTTAGAAAATCCAAAATTAAAAAAAGTCGGACATAATTTAAAATACGACATTTCTATTTTTGCCAAATACGGTATTGAAATGCAAGGTGTTGCTTTTGACACGTTATTAGAATCTTTCGTTTATGCCAGCGGCGGTCGCAATGATTTAGATACGTTAGCCATGAAATATCTGGATCATAAAAATATCAGCTTTGAAGAAATTGCTGGCAAAGGTGCTAAACAACTCACATTCAATCAAGTTGATGTGAATATTGCAACGCAATATTCGGCAGAAGACTCTGACATTAGCTTACAATTACATGAATATTTGTGGCCTAAAATTGAAAAAGAACCAGGGTTGAAAAGTGTCTTTACTACCATAGAAATGCCATTAGTGCCGATTTTATCGAAAATGGAACGCACCGGCGTGTTAGTGGATGTTGATTTATTGCATGCACAAAGTCGTGAGATAGCTGAGCGCTTAGCGCAAATAGAAAAAGAAGCCTTTGATTTAGCGGGTATGCCATTTAATTTAAGTTCGCCCAAGCAGTTGCAGGAAGTGTTATTTAATAAGATGCAATTACCGGTATTGCAAAAAACACCAACCGGACAACCTTCTACTGGCGAAGAAGTGTTGCAAGAGTTGGCGCAAGATTATCCGTTTGCAGCATTGATTTTAACGCATCGCTCGCTGAGTAAATTGAAGAGTACTTATACTGATAAACTACCGCAACAAATTAGCCCTATCACGGGTCGTGTACATACTTCTTATCATCAAGCAGGAGCAGCCACTGGGCGCTTTTCATCCACCGATCCTAATTTACAAAATATTCCCGTGCGCACAGAAGAAGGGCGACGTATTCGCAAAGCCTTTATTGCACCGCTGGGATATAAATTAGTTTCGTCAGATTATTCGCAAATTGAATTGCGTATTATGGCACATTTGTCTGGCGATAAAGGCTTAATTCAAGCTTTTTCCCAAGGCTTAGATATTCATAAAGCTACCGCAGCGGAAGTGTTGGGGGTTCCGGTGGATCAAGTAACACCAGAACAACGACGCAGTGCTAAGGCGATTAATTTTGGTTTGATTTACGGTATGTCAGCCTTCGGCTTAGCCAAACAAATTGGTGTTGAACGACATGCCGCGCAACAATACATGGATTTATATTTTGCTCGCTACCCTGGCGTGAAAAGTTTTATGGAAAATATCCGCGCAACAGCACGCAAACAAGGGTATGTTGAAACCTTATTTGGACGCCGATTATATATTCCAGAAATTAATTCGCGTAATGGGATGTTGCAAAAAGCAGCAGAACGGGCTGCTGTTAATGCGCCCATGCAAGGCACTGCAGCAGATATTATTAAGCGAGCCATGATTACTATGGCCGAGTGTATAGAGAAGGAAAAATTCGACGCTCGTATGATTATGCAAGTACACGATGAGCTAGTTTTTGAAGTAGCCGAAGCGGATATTGATGGTTTTATACCCCGAATTAATGCCATTATGGACAATGCCGCCTCTCTCATCGTACCAATTGCTGTACATATCGGCGTGGGCCATAATTGGGATGAAGCGCACGATTAAGGCATATTTATAGGAATATACTATAATAGAAGCATTGCGAAAAAATAGGGAGTACGCACAATGAGCCAAACAGACCATCAGCAATCACATGCTATCCATGCACACGATGCTCCACAAGAGCCAGCTTTTAAGCAATTATTGCAACGACCCAAAATAGCGTGGCCGACGGTAGTTTGGTTTATAGCGACCATTGCAGCCTGGGTGAGTAGTACTTATGCAGGAGTACACCATTGGTTGCCGGTGTGGTTGTGCGTATTGATTAATGCTGCATCGGTATTTGCTTTTTTTACCGTCGTGCATGACAGTGTACATCGAGCTATTTCAACTAATACTTTTTTTAACGATTTGTTGGGTTCTATTAGCGCCTTATTTTACGGACCTTTTACCATTTTCACTTTAAAAGCTTTTCGCTACATCCATATGCAACATCACTTAAATACGAATGATGCGAAAGAGGACCCTGACTTTTGGTGTGCGGAAGGAAATTGGTTTACCCGAGGTTTGCGGTGGGCAACCGTTGATTTTTATTATACCTATTATTATTTAAAACACATCAAACAACGATCGTGGTCTGAATTGCTAGGTATTATAATGAATACTACATTCACAACCGTGGTTTTTTTCACATTGGTGCATTATGGTTATGGTTGGCAAGCCGTGTTTTATTGGTGGCTGCCCGCACGCATAGGTTTATTCTTTTTATCCTATTGTTTGGATTATTTGCCCCATGCACCACACAAAGTACTACAGTCCGATGCACCTTATCAGGCAACCAGTGTGCGTGTTGGTAATGAATGGTTGCTTTCACCCTTGTTGATGGGACATAATTATCATTTAATTCATCATTTATTTCCGTTGGTGCCATTTTATCGTTATCGCAAGCTGTGGATTCAAGGAGAAACCTTTTTCCTCGGAAAAAATCCATCGATAGTTTCACCATTAGGTAAACCTATATCTGTGATGGATTATCAGGCTAAAAGGAAATCGAATTAATGCATTTGGCTCTGATTGCTGCAATGGATAAACAACAGGTAATCGGTTATCAAAATCGATTGCCGTGGCATGTATCGGCTGATCTCAAATGGTTTAAAGCGATGACGCTCGGTAAACCGGTTCTGATGGGGCGCAAAACCTTTGAATCAATAGGTAAACCGTTGCCAGGACGCCAAAATATTGTTATTAGCCATGACGCGAATTATTTAGCGGATGGCGTTGATGTTGTCACCGAAATCAACGCAGCAATGTTTATCGTTGATTCTGCCATCGATGAAATAATGGTGATCGGTGGTGCAACCATTTATCAGCAAACATTGCCATTGGCTCAGCGTTTATATCTCACGCGTTTAGATATTGAAGTGGAAGGCGATACGTTTTTTCCTGAGTGGTCGTTGAATGAATGGCATTTGACAAATGTAGAAAAATTTACTGATGAAAAAACCGGGATTACTGGAGAGTTTCAGATTTGGGAGAGGATTATTTCTTCCGAGCATCCTTAGCTTTTACGGTAAACCGCTGTTGATCTTCTAGCCGTAGTGCCGTCAGTACATTTCCCCAAACGCATCCACTATCAATCGCAAATACACCGGGTTCATTTTCCGTATCACACTCCAATGCTGCCCAATGACCGAAAACAATATTGACTTCACGATGCAGGCGATTGGGTGCTTGAAACCAAGGGAAATAATCTTCACTCGCCGTCTTCGGCGAACCTTTTTTACGTAAATCCAAATGTCCAGCACGATTGACTAATCGCATGCGTGTTAGCACATTAGTAATAAATCGCAACCGCTCCCAACCCTGCAAATGCGGGTCCCAGTGCTCCGGTTGATTACCATACATATGCTGGAAAAACTCGTTAAAATACTCACCACGCAGAGCGACTTCCACTTCATGTGCACATTGCTCGGCGGTAGATAAATCCCATTGCGGATGTAATCCCGCATGTGTCATCACAAAATTGAGTTTTGCGTCATGATGCAATAAAGGCCGATGTCGCAACCATTCACATAATTCGTTACGATCCGGTGCAGCAAGAATATCATCGATCGTATCATAGGATTTATGTGACATAGCACCATAGTGTACAGCTAATAAATGTAAATCATGATTGCCTAAGATGCTGATAGCGTTGTGATTTAACTTTTTGATAAATCGCAGGGTTTCCAGCGAATATAAACCTCGATTGACTAAATCACCAGCAAACCACAAGGTATCATGTTTGGGATTAAAACCAATTTTCTCTAGTAAAGCCAGCAAAGAGAAATAACATCCCTGAATATCACCAATGGCATAGGTTGACATGGTGGATCCTATGACTCGATTCGAACAATTAAAATATCGCAAGGTAGAGCATGTACGATAGAATCAGTTGTGGTCGAAAATAACAATGCTAAACCATGACGATCGTGTCCGCCGATCACTAATAAATCGATATGATGTTCTTTGATCATTTTAACAATTTCTTCACGCTTGTTACCAATCACTACCCATTGTTCATGTTTAGGAATGTCTAATAGGCGGGAAGTTTTATCTAATGACGCTTTAGCTTCCTGTGCTAACGATTGTTCAATATCCATATCCATAGGTATAACAAATTCACCACCACCGTAAAGTAAGGGGGAAGGTTCTACCACGTGCACAATACTCAGTTTAGCGCCTAGGGATTCGGCTATTTTTTTTGCCCGTTGACAAACTTCAATATTGTCCTGGGTGATATCCGAAGCAATTAACACATGTTGATACTTTTTCATACAGTTCTCCTCTCGTCATTTGCAGTAATTTGGTTTACCATAGCGCATATTTAAGTTTAGCTCACCTATAAGTCTATGGAGAGGGAATGTTACGTTATTTTTATAGTTTCTGCTTCTATTTAGCTCTGCCCTTTATTTTGCTACGGCTTTTATATAAGTCGCGCCGTATTCAAGGCTATCGCCGCCGCTGGCGTGAGCGCCTGGGTTGGTTTACTCCCCCCAGCCAAACTGGAGGAATTTGGGTGCATGCCGTGTCTGTGGGCGAGACGATCGCATCGGTGCCCATGATTAAGCAACTACAGCAACAGTATCCCAATAAACCGTTAATTATTACCTCCATGACACCAACCGGTTCGGAACGGGTCAGAGCCTTATTTAACGATAAGGTTTTTCATGTGTATGTGTCCTATGATTTTCCGGGTGCTGTGAAGCGATTTTTGAAAAAAGTGCAACCGGACATTTTGATTTTAATGGAAACGGAATTATGGCCTAATTGTTTGCATTACTGCGCTAAACAAAACGTGCCAGTGCTGTTAGCAAATGCGCGTCTGTCGGAACGTTCGTATAAAAGTTATTGTTACATCAAACCGCTGGCCACGACGATGCTGAAGCAGATCACTTACATTGGCGCACAAGCACAACCCGATGCAGAGCGTTTTATTGGTTTAGGCGCTGACCCCGCGCGCGTGACTGTGACTGGAAGCATGAAGTTTGATATGGCAGTGCCGGCCGATGTGCAACAACAAGCGACCGAGTTGAGAGCCAGTTTAGGTGTTAATCGTCATATATGGATTGCTGCTAGCACCCACGAAGGTGAAGAAGAGCAGGTATTAGCCGCGTTACAAAAAATACGTCAACGTATTCCTGATGCATTATTGATTTTGGTACCACGCCATCCGGAACGTTTTACCAAAGTGGAGGCGTTGTGTCAGAAACAGGGTTATCAAGTGGTTAGGCGTAGTCAGCAGCAGCCATGCTTGCCCAGTACCGATATTTATTTAGGTGACACTATGGGTGAGTTATTATTGCAGTATGCGGTGAGCGATGTGGCTTATATTGGCGGTAGCTTGGTACCCATTGGAGGCCATAATATGCTAGAACCTGCTGCATTAGGCGTTCCTTCCATTACAGGCCGATATAATTTTAACTTCACTACTATTGTGCAGTTGTTAGAAGCAGCAGGAGGATTGAAGCGCATCAATGATTCCGATGAGTTAGCTGACGCGGTGGTTGCTTGGTTGAATGATAAAGCCGCCGCCCTTCAAGCGGGCGAGCAAGCTTTAGCTGTCGTTGCAGCCCATCGCGGCGCTGTGGCCGCACATCTGCGGATGGTCGAGGGGATGATTTGACCTACGGTTTTGTCACAGCATTAAAACTATCTAAATGTACCGCTTTAAACACACCATCTGCAGCGAAATTAAATTTTATTACAGCGTTTCCAATAGTTTCGCAAGCAGCGCAGTCTTTTGTGATCTGTAAATGTGCCTTAAGGCTTTGTGTTCCATCTGTTTCTTTTGCATATGCTAACGGTTGATCATTCATCATTAACAATGACATATTCTGATATTTTTGCGTGAGTGATGAACTGAGTACGCGTGGATCAATATCAGTATTAATCAAACAACCGTTTTGAGAAATAATATAATATCGCATCTTACCATCCGCGGGATAGGTGATGCTGATTGTCGTCAAGTTAGTGCCGACGCTGTCGGCTTTGAGTTGCGAGACATCGGCGTCAGCTACGTTAGCAAAAGCAGCTAGCTGAGCGCATGCAGTTTGAGCGGTGACAGTTTTAGCCGTGCAACTGATATTAGGATAGGGGCCATTCTTAGGGCATTGCTGTAATGCTGCCTCACATTTTTGATAGTCACCCATATTGAAACCATTAGTTAAATAATCTGCGGGTTCGCACTTTGTAATATCCCCTTGCGCTAACGCGAAGAAGGGGAAACTAATTAACGCTATGGAAATAAATGCTTTTTTCATGATAAAAATTCCTTAAATTTCTTCTAACACACTGGGAACAACATGAGTCGCAAATGCTTCTTTATGGTGGCGACGGCAAACAGAAATATACCGCTCGTTACCACCAATTTCTACCTGCGCGCCATCTCGCACGACTTTACCTTCACTATCAAAACGTAAATTCATGGTTGCTTTACGACCACAATGACAAATAGTTTTAATTTCAGCTAATTCTTCCGCCCATGCTAATAAGTATTTGCTGCCTTCAAACGGCTCACCACGAAAGTCTGAACGTAATCCATAAGCTAATACGGGAACATGCAGCTTATCAGCAATATTCGCTAGCTGTAATACTTGAGCCTTACTTAAAAATTGCGCCTCATCAACAAACACACATTTGATACGATTATTTTGGGATAATGCCGAAGAAGCATAATCAAATAAGTTAGTTTCTGCATCAAAACCAATGGCACCGGAGGTTAAACCGATACGAGAAGTAATCGCGCTGCCTTCATCAAAACCGCTATCAAATCGGTTATCGAAACTGGGAGTGAATAGTAACGTATCCATTCCACGTTCTTGATAGTTATAAGAGGATTGTAAAAGGGTTGTGCTTTTACCGGCATTCATTGCCGAATAATAAAAATATAATTTTGCCATGGAAAGTTCCTTCGTCATCATCACTAGCATAACAGAATGCGATGATTCAGCAACATTTCCAAAATCCATGTAGCTTGGATGGAGCGAAGCGGAATCTGGGATGGCTGTCTTGGCTCGCCTGACTTGTCCGCGAGATGGGCGTCGCCCCGCGGCTTGTCCGCGGGGCCCAAGCAGTGTACACTACCCGCTTTCTTTGCCACCTTATGGGTATTTTTATAGCATGCCACAACTTATAGCCGAATCAGAATTAATTCTGAATTCCGATCGCAGCATCTACCACTTGAATATTTTGCCGGAAGATATTGCCGACACGATCGTTTTGGTTGGGGATCCAGAGCGTGTACCCATGGTGTCAAAATATTTTGATCTAATCGACGTCAAAAAAAGAAAACGCGAGTTCGTTACTCACACCGGCTATTTAAATAACAAACGCATTTCTGCCGTTTCGACGGGGATTGGTACTGATAATATTGATATTGTATTAAATGAACTAGATGCGTTAGTGAATATCGATTTCGCTACCCGTAAAATAAAGCCGAATTTAACTTCGTTAAAATTAGTGCGATTAGGTACTTCAGGCGCATTGCAGAGCGAAATAGCGTTGGATAGTTTTGTGGTATCTACGTTTGGTTTAGGTTTTGATTGTTTAATGGAATTTTATGATCTGGAATATACCAAAGATGAAGAGACTTTATTAGCAGCGGCTAGAACGCATTTTCTACCGTTATTTCCATTTTATATGGCAAAAGGGAATGAGGCGTTAGTGCAGCAATTTTCACAACATTGTGTGCCGGGCATTACCGCAACTTGCCCTGGGTTTTATGGGCCGCAAGGACGGGTATTACGCGGACCGACCAAAGAAAAAGATTTTATTGAAAGAATGCATTCATTTCGCCAAGATGGACATCGGATTACTAATTTTGAAATGGAAACCTCAGGCATTTATGGCTTAGGCCGGCTTTTAGGACATCAGTGTTGTTCGATTAATACCATTGTGGCCAACCGTATCACCCAACAATTTTCCAGCGATGCCTATGCCGCTGTGGAACGGATGATACAAATGGCTTTACCGGTGTTGGTGTACTCAGTACCGGACACTTTTTAAGAATTTTCGACGTCCCGCGATTTATTCGCGGGATCCAGGGTGTATCGATGCGTTCTGGATACCGCGGACAAGCCGCGGTACGTCGAAATGATGGGGTTTTTAGAAAAATGTCTGGTACGGAGATTGGTGTAAAAAATTTTCAAGCCCTTAATAATTCGTTCATAAATGGTATGGTATAATGTTCAAAGCCCTATCTGCCTAATATAGAACAGTGAAAGATAGAAACAGCCTGGAGCACTGACCATGAGCTATAAACTAATTGATAATATTAGAATTCAGCTTCAACAACAAATCGTCAATCTTACCCATCAATCACAAGCTTGGATAAATCAATATCCAGGTCTGGAATCTTTCGTTAATACCCCCGGCCGTAACATAGAGCAAGATATTGCTGCTGGAAAGCTTAATTCAGTTCTTACTCTAGAGAACTATGTTCAACCAGATGCCGTGGTACAAGCAGTTAATAGTGGATTGGATCAAATATCAGCTTGGTTTAAAAGTATAGGAGCGACTCCAGAACGAGAGCAAGAAAGCACATTAGCGCAAGAACAAGCAAAAGCCCGAGAACAAGAACAACAATCAGCACAACCCATCATTAAAAAATACCTTATTCAGCAAGTTTATATAAAACTATTGCAAGATTTTTTGACTTATCTCAATGAAACATTTTTTCCCCAAATAGACCAACAAGCGCAGGCCCTAAAAATAGATGCTTCTCAAGTGGAACGACTTAAGCAAGCACTTGGAAGTTCTGTATTTGCATCGCTGGCTAATGACTTATCAGAACATGCATCAGGTTCATCAAGTTCATCGAGAGGGAGTCAGTTTGTAAGCCTGCATAGGCCACGAACATCTTCAAAAACTTCTGTAGACGGTGCTCCATCTCAAGAAACAATATTAACGTGCGTGTTTTATGATGGCATACTGGCAATAAATAACTATGATCAAGACACTTATTTAGAGAATTTTTTAATAAATTATTTTTACAAAAAATTAGAGCAGGTTATCCCTAAGCAGCATGTTCGTGAACCTATTCATTTGCGCGACGTCGCTGATATAGAAAGCTTAGAGCTGCATTACCAGTCATTTCAAGCTGCGGATCATAAAGTTCAAGAAGACAGCAAAATTGCTTTAAAAATACTAGAAGAGTTTATTTCTGCATTAACCACAATACAAAAAACTGTAGAAAGTACTGTAGAGATAACTCGAGGAGAATATTGTAACTTACAACTTATTTTTGCTAAACAGAAGAATCCTGATATGCAGGATGCTGTATTAGCCTGCGTGGAAAGCCAAGTACAGGCGTTGCTAACTCATATTTCCATAAACCCTGACTCCGGCGGCCTTCTCTGTAAGATAGAAAAATTCAAACGAATATTTTGGCTTGAGGCAGAGAGTAGTTACGATGTAGAGCATTTGCTCGAATTTTTTAGAAAAACTCAAGAAATATCGTTGCCATTAGTA
>CAZULF010000006.1:0-35916 GCA_964621215.1 uncultured Legionellales bacterium
AGGGTTACAAAATTTAAAAGATATTTTACAAGAGATAGACTTAATGGTACTAACTTCTATCAGCGAAGGACAACCATTAGTGCTGTTAGAAGGATTTGCTGCAGGGGTTCCTGCAGTTGCCACTGACGTTGGAGATTGTAGAGAATTAATTTATGGATTGAATGAGGAAGATAAAGCTTTAGGTGAGGCAGGAAGAGTGGTGAATATATCTGACCCCGCTGCTTTTTCTAATGCCGTGTTAGAATTGCTAGAAAATCCGGCAACCTATGAAAAAGCAGCAAAGGCTGGTGAGGCTCGCGTAGAAAAATATTATAACTTAGATAGCGTAATCAAGAGATATAACGCAATTTACGAGGAAAAATTACATTAATCATGGCTGGTATTGGATTTGAATTAGAGAAACTTTTACGTAGCAAAACTTACACAAGTGCTTTGCACGCCTATACCTATGCTATATTGGTTAGCGCAGGCCCGTGGCTGTTTTCCGTGATTGCTATCTTACTCGTTGCCCTAGCCACAGAAATTCCTGGCGTGCGTACTCCGGCTATGCTTCAATTTAAAACCTTAATTATTTATATGATTTCATCTACGTTGATTATGAGCTCGACGTTTCAATTTTCTTTTACCCGTTATATTGCTGATCGAAAATATGAAAAAAAAATTCGATTAATTAAACCTAACTTTAATGGCGCCTGTTTATTGCTCGGATTATTTTCAGGTTTTATTGGCTTGCTGTTAGTCTATTTTGTGTTGCCGGGAGTAGACTTATCAATACGAGCATTAGTATGGTTAACCTTAGTTATACTTTCTCTTATTTGGTTATCTACCGTCTGTTTGTCAGGATTACGCGCATATCGCCAAATTATTGTTAGCTTTTTTGTCGGTTACGCTGTTGTCATAATTGCTTGTTATTTTATGCGTTTTTTCTATCTCAAAGGATTTTTATGTGGATTTTTGCTGGGGCAATTCGTCATATTAGTTATGTTAATGCTTACCTTCTATAATCACTATCCTTCGCGTTTACCCTTACGTTTTAATTTCATGAAACCCTCGCCAACACTCATTTACTTAATTTTCGCGAGTGTTTTTTATAATGCAGGTGTTTGGGTTGATAAATATTTATTTTGGTACTTAGGTGCAGGACATGCTCGAGTAATCGGGCTTCTAAACGAATCATTGATTTACGATACCCCTATTTTTATTGCAACCATGTCAACGATTTTTGGCATGGCCTTTTTTTTCTTGGCTATAGAGACTTCCTTTATTCATTCATATAAACGTTTATTCGATGAGATTTGTGGTGGTTTCACATTAAATGAAATTTATGAAACTCATAATGAGTTAGTCGACAAATCACGTAACATTCTTTTTGGCGTTATAAAAATCCAAGGTATGCTAGCGTTTATTTTTTATGTCATGGGCACACCTATCCTGGGCTCTATGCATGTCGATATTTTTTATATTTATATTCTAAATATACTCATGCTAGCACTCGCTTTAAACGTTGTATATTGGGCTGTTATGGAGATGCTATTTTATTTAGATAAATATAAATATTGCTGCTATTTGAATTTATTATTTTTAGTAAGCAATTTTTTCTTCACCTGGTTATCTATCAAATTAAATATTTTTTATTACGGCTTCGGCTTAGCCGCCAGTTTTTTTGTCACCACCGTAGCCTCCATGATTGCGCTGAATTTGGCATATCGCAAATTAGAATATAACGTTTTTGCGTTATAATGATATGCCTTGTCAATTCGAACCAATCAAAATCTCACAAATACGATCTTCTAATGCACGATAAGCGCCTAAATGCTGTGGTGTACCATTGATTAAAATGCTAAAAGTTAAAACTTCATTTTTAGCATTTTTCACATATCCGGATAACGATGAGACATCATTCATAGTTCCGGTTTTAGCATAAACTCGATGACGATAGGACTCTTCAGTTAAGCGCCCTTTCAGAGTTCCATCCACTCCGCCAATAGGCAGTGCGGGAATGAGTGCTGCGGCAATAAGGGGGCGATAATAAGCGGTGGAGAGAACCTGCAACATTTGTTCTGGGGTAATGACATTTTCACGCGACAATCCAGCCCCATCAACCAAATCGGCAGATAGTAAATTCACACCATTGTTTTCCCATAAAATCGCTTTAACCGCAGCCGCACCAGTACGCCAATTGCCCACAGTATCGAAATAGTGCGCTCCTATCGTTTTAAATAGCGCATTCGCATACAAATTATCAGATTTTTTTAACATATGTTTAATGAGTTTTGATAAAGGCGCAGATTGATGTAATGCTAGCATTTTACTATTGCTTGGTGGCTCACCAAAAAAAACATTGCCCGTCCATTCAATATTAGCTTGTTTTAATGCCACTGGCATCAGTTCAGCTACATAAGAACGCATGTTTTGTACCGGCAAACTAAATTCTTCCGAACCTTTTTTAGTATTAATACAGCCCGATAAAACGTAAGCATCGGTTTCTGCGCTTTTGACGGCTCTAATATTACAACTCTTGGTTCCGGCGGTAATGATTTGATTAATCAAGGTCATCGCATCCGGAGTTTGTATTACATTGGCGTCAGCGAGAGCACCCACAACCGGTCCAGGTGTGACTGACACACCGGTGCAATTATGATCAATATTGCCTGCGCCAACGGGAGCTGCAAAACAATAAGTCGCATCTTCTGCTAACGCAGAAGGGACTATTCCATCTTGGTCAAACAGTGCATCGTCGATATAAATATTTCCCACAATAGAGTTAATTCCATTCTGCTTTAATTGCTTGAATAAGTTGTTAATATCTTGACGGGTTAAGCTAGGATCACCAGAAAAAACCACATACATATTCCCGGTGAAAACGCCTTGATTTACGTTGGTTTCGGGACTCGCTATATAGGTAGAATACTTATACTCTGGTGTCAGTTGCTCTAATGCAGCCACGGCAGTGAATACTTTCATATTGCTGGCGGGAATGTAATACTGTTGATTATCATGCTGGTACAATACTTGATCGGTACTAAGATTTTTTATCATAACCCCGACTTGAGCGTTTCTTACTTGATCAATAGCGCTGTCTATTTGTTGAGCTATTGACGAGGAATTACCGCTAATAAGCAGCGACGGCGCCTCCGCCAGAGTTAGCTCGGGCAAGAGAACCAAGGTGGATAGTGCTAGGGACAAAATCAGTCGTTTCAACGTTGGTCCTATTAGGTAGAATTGTCGAGGAGTCTTCTCTAGATTAGGTTACTTTGTCAGACTATTCAAGTCATACCTTATCCTCGTAGCGCTGCATCCAGGCTACGGAAGCTTGCTCCATAAACTTGATAAATTAGCTAATAGTCGATAATATACAGTCTGGATTTTAGTGTTGTTTAAAGTATTTATTCTGGAGGAACCTATTATGAGTAAATCTAAAGATACAAAAAAAGAAACTAAAAAACCTGCAACCAAAACGTTGAAAGAAAAACGTGCGGCAAAACGGGAAAAGAAACAGTAGATACGATATTCATCTCCCTGCTACTTGTCGTCCCGCGGCTTGTCCGCGGGATCCAGAGATCTCGATAACCTTCTGGACCCCGTGGACAAGCCCCGGGGCGACAAGGTGAGAGGTGCAGAACCGATAACTTGTGGGTAAGGCCATGGATGAAGCGAAGCGAAATCCAGGCTACAAATTATTAGCTTTTCACAGCTCGAAGCAGAGGTTCAGCTTCAAGCTTAATTGCGCTAGTCGGAGCTAAATCAAAGTCGGTGATCTTTCTTAGCTCATGATTTCTTATCATATTTTTTATCCGCTTCGAGGTTGAAATCCTGCCCTCACCTCTTAATGCAGCGTAGATCGCGCCAGCAATGATTAAAGCAACAATAATTGTAATCGCTACCATTGGTATAGCTAGCTGTGGACCAATTAAAGATATCATACCGCCAAACAGGCCGACAATGGTTCCGGCAATAATCCATGCCCAAATAGATTTTATCGATTTATATTTAAACGCGCGCGCTTTGTATTCAGCTCTTAAAATACATTCCAAACCACCCAGATGATCTCGCACATGTTGTTTAATTATATTAAATTGCTCGCCATTGACTAACAAATTTTGCTTTGCTCTAATAATATCTTCGCATAACTTGTTTTTTCTATCTTGTTCTATTGACAATAATTTAGCGCAGTAATTTAACTGATTGTTGTATAACTCTATATCCTCTTCCTTCGCTGCTTTAATGTCGACCGGCGGGAAGCCATACGCATTAACACTTAATAAAGTTTGCTGTAAGCGATTGATATTTTCTAAGATACTTTCAAATTGGAATTGCATTTCGATGCTTAACGCATTACCGCAATTAGCGATGATTCCAGTTGTATTACAACGTGCACTTTCTAAATAATCTTGATGTGTGTTGATTTTTGTTTTTATTTCATCAGTAATATTTTCGAAATTGAATAGGTCAGATTTTTTTATCATTTCTTGATTGCTTACGATCGCAATTTCTAATTCAATGGCTTTATCATGCAACGTGTGTGTCGCATCATTAATCAGTCGAATTTTAGGCTCGATATTTTTTAATAACAGCTGCTTCATTGCGGCTATTTCGGTCAGCAATACCGATCTATCGTGATAAATTTTATTCAATTTATCCTGAACATTGGGAATTATTTGTTTATTTTCAATAGCCATAATCTCACCCTCCCATCTCATATTAGTATAGTCTTGTTCTATAGAGTTTGTACTAAAAATGGACCATATAGATGTGGCAGGTAAAATTTCTATAAAAATCAACTGGTTATGTGCTTTCAATCGCTGTGTCGATGGAGCTCTCGATAGCGTTACCGGCATTGGTAATATCATCACTCAATCCTTCCACCACATGGCAAGCAGTCATGGTGAGTAAAAAAAATGCCACGATAGCAATATGTCTGACGGACGCCATTTCCAACTCCTTTTGAAGGTAACGCTCCAAGTATAGCGCGTAGCCAGCACCGTTTCCAATAACGCTATTAATTGAGCATAGGAGCAGATGAGTGAGTACCCAAGTACTGATTGTAAGCCTCTAGAAAACTAGCACAACATGCTCTAAAGTCTGACTCGTTAAGCACGGGGCGAATACTATTAATGACTTCTACGGGGCAATTTAACCAAGCGTAAATAATATCACCTAATTTTGATGGCTCAGATGAACATTGAGGATCTTGAATTGCCCTGCTATATGTTTCCTGGAAACAGGCAAACATTTTGTCAACGCTTGGTTTATCACCAGTTGTTAGAAGGATCAAATCGTGAGTGCCCAGAATGTAACCTGCTAATATTGTGATATCAACATGGGGAAGCTTATTTGCTTTAATAATTAGTGATAAATACTCTAACATTCGCTGATGAATATGCTCAAAAATAGGCATGTATATTTTATTTTTCTTTAGTTGTTGCTCTGGTGTTAAATTTTCAGCGCAACATTGTTGGATCATCCAGACGCCTTGGATTATAAGAAGTAAAGTTTCCGTCTCAGTGACACCTTCGTTAAAGCCTGGGGTAAAGTACGGTTCTACCGGATAGCAGCAAAAAAGACGGGGGTTCGATGAGGGTATGGATGATACTGAAAGGCGCCGCTTGTGAGACAATTCTGTTTTTGCATCAGTATGGAAAAAAGTATTCTCACATAGAGCTACTGAAGCGCGTCGTTCATGAGGGAATTTTCGATTAGTAGGTAGCGCAAAAAAGTTTTGCTTTATTTCATCAAACTGAATTCTTTGGTTATCAAAAAATTCAGGCAAAGCATTCAGGTAATCTGATATTTCCTCTAAATTATCTGAAACTCTTTTGCGTAATGCTGAATTTTTTAATATTTCAGGCAATGTTTTCGTTAAAGTTTTACTTAACAAATCAATTTCATTTCCTATTTGAACTTGTCTCATTGGGTTATTGGCAGCAGGGAATTTTATATACCCAATAAAACAAACCTCATATAGAGTCTTCATTAAAGCTGCGAGCAAGTCAAACTCTACATAGACGTAGACCTCAGATAGTAAATATCTTATTTTGTTGAGTTCTGTGACGATTTTCATTAGAAAGTTATCGCTGGCTTCATGTAATTTTTCGTTGAGAAATCCGATGAATTTTGAAAGCAAGGAGCCTCTGATTATTCTTGCACGATTAAAAAACGGGGTATCTGATAATTGCAGGCCTAATTCAATCAGGAGAATATGTGATATTAACATTGCCCATGAGTTAAAAGCAATGGTTTCTTGTTCAGTTAATTTCTCTAACTGACTTAAAGCATAATTGACAAAATTATTTTTTAGGTCCCGTATTTCTTCAATTTGTTTTGGGCAAGGTCGCTCTTTATTTTGCACTTTAAAGAATGTTGACAGAATGAAAAGACTCCCTAGCACCTGAAGTGTTGCGTCGGATAAATTGATGGAGTTGGTTAAAAAATTATTAATATCTGTTTTTAACAGATTGAGTTGTTGGATTAATTTTATATTAACCATTTGCCCCAAACGAAGAGTTGCATTTTTCAAATCATCATTAAACAAAGCGGGAAATTGGACTGAGTCATGATCCTTTAGTAAGTTTGTTTTTGATAGAAAAGTTAATTGTTTTGGCGTCATTTTGTCTAGTAAACTTACTGTTCTTAATAAAAAGCCTAAAAAATTACCTTGAATTAACGCGACAAAAGAGGAGTTTGTATACATAAAACCGGCAGGATGCTTAAAATAATTCATATGAAAATTATCTAATAAGTTAGCAACTGTATCATCATTCCAGTTAGATCGACGCGCGGATAAGCCTTGGTTAATAACATCAAGGTAAACCCTCATGTTTTTCATAAAACCTTCTTGTAAGCTTCTAAATATATCGTCAAGCTCTTTTGCCATCGGACCTGTTGGCGTCATTCCTTTTCTATTAATACATAGCGACGCATTATATAGTTCATTAAAATATTTTTGGTACTCTAATGGGATTTCTGGAGTTAAAGCTTGTTTTGAAGATATGATTTGTCGCTGTATATTAGAAAAACTATTAAAACAACTTTGCTTCAACTGAGTAAGCACTTGCTTCAACCCTACATCATTAACTTTATTTTCAACATAAGAAATTACAACCAGCCCCATTAAAAAATTTTTTGAATTTTTTCCTGGCAAATGCGTACCATTTAAAAACTGTATAATGACATCGCTTGTGCTTGGTTCTTTCATCTGATTGCAGAGCGCAGCAAAATGATCTAGATAATCATTTAACACCTCCATGGCTCGCTTATAGTTAATGCTATGATTTTTTGAGTCCCAAGAGTTTATTTTATGCAGCAAAAAAACAATTTCATTTAGATGTGGGATTGTATCGCTCAAAGATAAACTGCCTATTTCTAAGCTTTTACAAATGTGTTCGATATGTTTTTCAATAGCCTGATCAAGCAATGTTAGAAAAGTACTTTTATAAATAAAACTCAATTCATCTTCTTGTTGAGCAAGCAAAAGTATACTATCGACCAAGACTAGATTTTGGATTAAACTATCCGAAGAAGTTGTCGAAGAAAGTATAATATGGCGACTATCTACTATCGTTTGTTCGATATAGGCTGATGCGCGCTGACGGATGTCATGTTCAAAATCCTCAAGCTCATTTTCAGAAAAAACACTTTTAATTTGTTCTGCCATCTGCCGCAGAAATGGCAAAATACTAACAAGCCAAATTAAAAATTCTAACCCGGGCAATTCATTTTTATGTGTTTCAAAAAAATCACGCCAAAGTTGAACGGTAGTTTCAAAACACCTTTTTCGTGCTTGGATAATTTGTTTGTCAGTGACTTCTATATTAAAAATGGCTTGAAGTTTATTCTTGAGTTGCGCTATGTCGCGTGTGCTCTCTAATTTTGAACTTTCACGATTGATTTCCTCAATCGTGCTATGAACCTGAGCGTTGGCCTTCTTTTTGTTTTCTTTAAGTTGCGCCTTGGCATTTGGTTGAGGAGGAACGGAACTAGATGAGGATGATACACTTGGTTTCTTTTTTATTTTCTTTGTCATGATGAATAACCCGATTAATTTATATTTATTTTAGGAATAGTACCCGAAGCGAGCGAAGCGGAATCCGGGCCCCCTCATTATCGCGCGTATCAGTATTGGGATAATTGCCAATACTGATTTTGAACGCGCTTTAATGAGGGCTACACCTACATCCCGGCTAACTATTAATTACCGTCGCGATTGATTTGTTCTTTTAACAAATCACCCAAGGTTGGGCTGGCAGTGGTATCTTGGTTATTAAAGTTACGCACAGCTTCCGCTTCGTCTTGGCTATCTTTGGCTTTGATCGACAAGTTAATTGTGCGGTTTTTACGGTCAACGCTAGTAATCTTAGCTTCGACTTCTTCACCTTCTTTCACAACTTCTGTCGCTTCTTTGACTTTTTCGCGGCTAAGTTCAGCAAGTTTAATATGACCTTGCACGCCTTCAGCTAGCTCAACGGTAACGCCTTTAGCATCGATTTCAACGACTTTACCTTTAACGATAGCATTCTTGCCATGAGTATCGGTATACGCTGAAAATGCATCTTGTTCTAGCTGTTTAATTCCAAGCGAAATGCGTTCACGCTCCGGATCGACCGCTAAAACTAAGGCAGTAACTTCATCACCCTTCTTATAACGACGAATCGCTTCTTCGCCAGTTTCAGTCCAGGAAATATCATTTAAATGTACTAATCCATCGATGCCGCCATCTAAACCAATAAAGATACCGAAGTCAGTAATCGACTTGATTTTGCCGGTGACTGTATCGTTCTTATTATTATGTTTAGCAAAGTTTTCCCATGGATTGTCAACACATTGTTTAATACCCAAGGAAATACGACGACGTTCCTCATCGATTTCTAATACGATAACTTCCACTTCATCGCCTAATTGCACGACTTTGCTTGGGTGAATATTTTTGTTGGTCCAGGACATTTCTGACACGTGGACTAAACCTTCAACACCATCTTCTAATTCAACAAAGCAACCATAATCAGCGATATTGGTTACTTTACCAAACAAGCGGGTGCTCACTGGATAACGACGCTTAATGTTAGACCAAGGATCATCGCCCAATTGTTTCATACCTAAAGAAACGCGTGAACGCTCACGGTCAAACTTCAACACAACCACGTTAATTTCATCACCCACAGCAATCAATTCGCTTGGATGCTTAATACGTTTCCATGACATATCGGTGATATGTAACAGACCGTCAATGCCGCCAAGGTCAATGAACGCACCATAATCGGTAAGATTTTTAACAATACCTTTTAATTCTTTGCTTTCTTCGATGCTGCCTAATAATGCTTCACGTTCAGTGCTGCTTTCTGATTCAACCACAGCACGGCGTGATACCACTACGTTATTACGTTTGGCATCCATTTTAATAATTTTGAATTCTAATTCTTTGCCTTCGAGGTATGCGGTGTCACGCACAGGACGCACATCCACTAAAGAACCCGGTAAGAAAGCACGGATATTTTCCATTTCAACCGTGAAGCCACCTTTGACTTTACCGCTAATGATACCAACAACAGTTTGTCCACCTTCGTAGGCTTTTAATAATTTGGTCCATGCTTCAGCGCGTTTGGCTTTTTCACGGGATAAGCGGGTTTCACCAAAACCGTCTTCCAACATTTCTAATGCTACGTCAACGGTATCACCGACATTAACTTCAACTTCACCTTTTTCATTACGGAATTGCTCAATAGCAATTACACCTTCGGATTTATATCCGGCATCAACAGTTACAAAATCTTTACCAATAAAAACAACCACACCTGGCAAAATAGCGCCTGGGGCCATATGCTTTTTGGATAAACTTTCTTTAAACAATTTTTCAAAATTTTCGGTCATGACATTTTCCATTATTCATCGTAACGAAGTACGATGACATTTGTTAAGTTTTACTCATTTGATATGAATAAAACGCGTTTTACATTCAGTTTCATCTTGATGATAAAACCACCCATGCGCTAAATAGCGCAAACTATATTGAGATAGCTAATCGCTCTCTCACTAATTCTAAAATTCGGTGCACCACTTGCTCGATATTCAAGTCGGTGCTATCCAATAAAACCGCATCAGCTGCTGGTTTTAGCGGCGCAACGGTACGCGATTGATCACGGTGATCGCGTTCCTGCAGTTCAGCCAAGATCGTATCTAAATCTGCATCTACTCCTTTGGAGTGCAACTGCATAAATCGCCGTTTTGCTCGCTCTTCTGCTGAAGCAGATAAAAAAATCTTAATCTCTGCATCGGAGAAAACTACGGTTCCCATGTCTCGTCCATCCGCTACCAAACCAGGAAAACGCCGAAAAGAGCGTTGGCATTCCATCAGTGCCTCACGTACTTCTGGATATAACGAAGTCCGTGATGCTTGATTTCCTACGGCTTCTTGCCGAATTTTTTCTGTCACATCGCGCTCATCAAGCCGAGTATGGTAACGGCCATGTTCATCCGAAATAAACTCAATTTTTAAATGCCGGGCTAGTTTGGCCAGTGCCGCCACGTTATTCACCGGGATATGCTCCTCCAGTGAAGCCAAGGCAAATACACGGTAAATAGCGCCTGAATCGAGTAAATGCCATCCTAAACGCTCAGACAGCAAGCGAGACACAGTCCCCTTGCCCGATCCAGTAGGTCCATCGATGGTGATAACAGGTGTTAAATGATGCGTATTTGGCATAGTGCGCGATTATAGCACGCATGGAGGTAAGATCAATGGGGATCCTTGATTTTAAAACTTCGCTCCATCCAGGCTACGCTACTCACCTTTCAGAAAATCAAAGGCTTCAGGCACCATTCCTTGCAACCAGTTAACGCAGATGGAAAAGTGAGGTAGTAATAACGAGGAAGTCCAGGCTGATTGCTTAGAAATCGAGGTATAACTCACCAAAAGTACCAAGACCGCGACGACCAAGACGCCACGAGCACCACCTAAGACCAGGCCCAATACACGATCGGTGCCGGATAAGCCGGTTTTTTCCACTAACGTAGAAATCAAGTAATTCACTACGGCGCCCACGATCAGGGTCAATAAAAACAGAATACCACTCCCTAAAATAAGGCGAACACTTTGGGAGGCAATATGATTTTCAAAGAGATTTCCGCAGGCAGGCCCAAAATTCAAGGCCACAATGAAGGCCGCAACCCACGTTACCAACGATAAAACTTCTCGGACAAACCCTCTAATCAAGCTAATAAAAACCGAAAAGGCTATCACTGTGATGATGGTATAATCCACCCAGGTAAATGATGCCATATTCAATGCCGTCGCTTGGTCCATTGCTTATCTCCGTGAAGTCTCATGCTGACCGGCCAAATTAAGCACAGCAGCTACCGTAAAAAAAGAGCCAAATACAATAATCCTATCATTTGGGCTACATTGCAAGATGGCTTGCCGATAAGCGGCTAAAATACTTGCTTGCGGTGAGATATATGGCGCCTCCAGGATCCCGCGGACAAGCCTCGGGACGTCGTGTTCGAGGGCGTCATTTAGCTGCTGCAATGTAGCACCGCGCGGTGTATCTAAGGGAGCAACATACCAACCTGCCACTATTTCTTTAAAATGAGCAACAATCCCCGCACTATCTTTATCCTGTAAGGCACTAAAAACGGCATAGGTTTTACCTGAAATGGGCTGCGATTGCAACCGCCGAGCCAATAAGTTAGCTGCGGCGGGATTATGTGCTACATCGAGGATGACTTCAGGTTGTGCCTGTATGCATTGAAAACGTCCGAGAACTCTTGCCTCAGCAATGCCATCCTTGATCGATTGAATATTAACGGGCAACTGCGATTGCAAACAAGTTACCGCCATTAAAGCTGTTGAGGCGTTTTGTATAGCGAGAAATGGTAATGGTAGGCCCTCTCCCCTAAATGACTGAGATTCCCATGACCAGGAGTCTGAACCTTGATGAAAAGTAAAATTTTTGCCTTGGCAATAAAGTGGCGCGCCTAATTTGGCTGCATGATCAAAAATCGTTTCCGGGGTATTAAAATCGCCACAGATAGCAGGCACATTAGCACGAAAAATTCCGGCTTTTTCAAAACCAATGGCTTCACGCGTATTCCCGAGCCAATCGGTATGATCCAAATCGATGCTTGTGATAATAGCAATATCTGGATTAATAATATTGACAGCATCTAAACGCCCGCCTAATCCCACTTCTAACAAAATGAGATCTAACTGTGCTTGCTTTAATAAATACAGTGCCGCTAAGGTGCCATATTCAAAATAAGTTAAGCTGATGTCACCACGTGCAATTTCTATTTGTTCAAATGCTTGTATGATGGCTTCATCCGTGCAATCAACACCAACAATTCGAATTCGTTCATTATAACGAAGTAAATGTGGAGAAGTGTAGGTGCCAACTCGATATCCGGCATGACGATAAATACTTTCTAAGAAAGCAATTGTCGAACCTTTGCCATTGGTGCCGCCAACAGTAATAACCGGGCAATCTAGTTGCAATAAGCCCATCAGTTCTGCCACACGTTGCACGCGAGTTAAACCTAAATCGATAGTAACCGGGTGCAAGGTCTCCAGTCGATTTAGCCAATCTGATAATGACATAATTGGCTCAGCAAACGGGTAACTGTTTCTTTCATTTGGCGTCGATCAACAATCATGTCAATCGCACCGTGCTCCAACAAAAATTCACTGCTTTGAAAGCCTTCAGGTAACACTTGGCGTACGGTTTGTTCGATCACGCGCGGTCCGGCAAACCCAATTAGCGCTTTAGGTTCAGCAATATTAATATCACCAAGCATCGCCAAACTCGCAGATACACCACCCATCGTAGGATCAGTAATAATAGAGATAAAAGGCAAGCGTTGCTCTGATAATTTCCGCAAGGCCGCGCTGGTTTTTGCCATCTGCATTAGTGAAATCAACGCCTCTTGCATACGCGCTCCACCACTAGCAGAAAAACAGATGAATGGCGTTTTATTTTCTATCGCTGTTTCAACCCCGCGAATAAATTTTTCACCGACGACCGCACCCATAGAACCACCTATAAAATTATATTCAAAGGCAGCAACGACGATCGGTTTCCCTGATAATTTTCCTTGGACAACAACCAAGGCATCCTTTTCACCGGAAGCTTTTTGTGCTTGTAATATCCGATCTTTATATTTCTTTGTATCTTTAAATCTGAGTTTATCTACAGGCTCTAAATCAGGTGCAATTTCATATTGCTCACCTTCATCAAGAAATCCCTCAATGCGTTCACGTGCATTAATGCGAAAATGATAATCGCATTTAGGACATACTTTTTGATTTCTCACCACTTCAGGCGCATAAAGCGTTGCACTGCATCCTGGGCATTGCGACCAAACACCTTCAGGAATACCTTTTTTTGATGTTGCCGAAGTTCGAATCTTTGCCGGCAATAGTTTTGCAAACCAACTCATACTATGTTTCCTTATTTTTTAACTTTGTCACAACACGTTAATATCACTATACTTCCCCAAATCACAGACAAGAGTGAACCAAATAATACACCCAGCCTGACAACTTCAGCATAATGTAAGCCCAGTTGTTCATAGGCTAAAGTACCAATAAATAAACTCATGGTAAAACCAATGCCGCATAATACAGCAACCGCATAAATCTGACACCAGGTCGCTCCCTTAGGTAATGACGCTATTTTAAAACGGATAGCGAGCCAGCAAGCGCCAAAGACACCCACTTGTTTACCTAAAAATAAACCGGCAATAATTCCCAACGGGATCATACCTAATATTGTAGTTAACTGCATATTATGCAATGGAACCCCGGCATTAGCAAAAGCAAATAAGGGTAATATACCAAATGTTACCCAAGGCATAAGGTTGGATTCCACCTCATGCGATAAGGCTTTTTTAGGATTCTTAGTGTCTCTTAATGGATAGGTCAATGCCAAAATTACACCGGCTAAAGTGGCATGAACACCTGACTCAAGCACGCAAATCCACAAAAGAAAGCCAATAAATGCATAAGGTACGAAATTAGTAATATTTTTTCGATTCAATCCAATTAAGCCGAGCACACATAAACCCGCCAAAGCTAAAGAAATCCAAGATAAATCGCTCGTATAAAATATAGCGATAATAATAATGGCCCCAAGATCATCTAAAATAGCTAAAGCCGCTAGAAAAACTTTAAGTGAAAAAGGAATACGTGAGGAAAAAATAGCTAATACTCCTAATGCAAAAGCAATATCAGTGGCGCTTGGTATCGCCCAACCACGCAGTGCAATCGAATCATGCCAATTCAGTGCAACAAATATTAAACTGGGAACCAACATGCCCCCCACTGCCGCGATGAATGGCAAAGCCGCTTTCTTTACGGTATTTAATTCTCCCTCAACTAGTTCACGTTTAATTTCAATCCCTACCAGCAGAAAAAAAATTGCCATCAATCCATCATTGATCCAGTGTAAAACTGATTTTTTAATACTTAATGTACCAAAACTAAACCCGAGTTGCGTATTTAAAAAATTGATATACAGCGAATCTAATGAAGAGTTTACCGCTATCATCGCTGCGATTGCAGCGAGAATTAAAACCAGTCCGCTGATATATTCTTGTTGAATAAAACGTCTAATAAATCGAATCATTCGTTGCTTTCCCATAAATCAGCAGTACTACGACTCTTCTTAGCAATTTGTGTTATACGCTGTTGGTGTTGTTCTAATTCTTCTGACGAGGCATAAATTACGCGAAAGGTTTTATCATTTTCTAATAATTGATTAATGATATTGTCTTGTATTTGGTTTTCAGCATGACGGCTGGAACCGCTTACTTGGCTGCCAAAGAGCGAGGTTTGTCCTCCTGTCATACTTAAATACACACGTGCCAATAATTGCGCGTCGAGTAAGGCTCCATGCAGTTGACGATGTGTATTATCGACATTATAACGCTTGCATAAAGCATCTAATGAATTTTTTTGCCCAGGATGCATTTTGCGGGCCAACATTAATGTATCAACTACGCTGCAAAATCGCTCCACTTGCTGTATTTTTTTATCTAATAATTTAAATTCAGCATTAATGAACCCTAGATCGAACGTCGCATTGTGAATAATCAGTTGTGCGCCATCGATATATTTTTTGAAGTCAGCACATATATCCGCAAATTTAGGTTTATCTGCTAAAGAGGCTGCTGTAATACCGTGAACGGCAACAGCTCCTGCATCGATATCACGTTCTGGATTAATGTAAACATGAAAATTATTACCGGTAAAACGGCGATCAATCATTTCGATGCAACCAATCTCAATAATACGATGTCCCTTAGTGGGATCGAGTCCAGTTGTTTCTGTATCTAACGCAATTTGTCGCAATTTCATTTTTTTACACCCCGACTTAACAACTCATCGATAGCTTGATTAGCTAATTGATCTGCAATTTCATTTTCAATATGACCGGTATGCCCTTTTACCCAAAACCATTGAACTTCGTGTTGCTGCACTAATTCATCGAGCAGTTGCCACAAATCTTGATTTTTAACCGGTTTCTTATCCGCTGTTTTCCAGCCACGTTGTTTCCATTTGGGCATCCATTCGGTAATTCCGTGTTTAACATATTCGGAGTCGGTGGTGATATGGACGAGAGAAACGCGTTTTAATTGGCGCAATGCCTCAATGGCTGCGGTAAGTTCCATGCGGTTATTGGTAGTATCAGCTTCTGCACCCTTCAGCTTTTTTTCGTGTTCTTGATAACGCAATAACGCACCCCAACCACCTGGGCCAGGATTACCGCGGCAAGCGCCATCAGTAAAAATTTCAATGATTTTGTTCATGAGATGTTCTGCTTTGTGGTGCTAAACCCACTTTTACTGACTCAGTTACTAATCGATTTCGCTCAAGTGGCAAGAGAGTCATCGCTTCGATTTGTTTTCTGGCCAAGATAGTATAACTCGCTCCTAACGCTGGCCAGGTGAATGAGCCTAAAATATCTAACAACCGCCAAGAATGCAACCTTTCTTTAGTCTCACACATGGGTAAAAAATAGCCAATCTCCGAAGAGTCGATAGCGCAGTTCATGTGTATCAGTTGCATTTGCATCTGGCTTAACCGCTGAAATTGCCATAACCAAGGCAGGGTTGCCGGATGCTTCGCCCATTTCTGCCATTTATGGCGTGCTCCCCATAAACTGAAACGATTTAATCCCAAAATGACTAGATATCCCCCGGGAATTAAGGCTTCGTAGGCTTCGCGCAAAATCATTTCAGGGTGCTCAAAACATTCTAGCGTGTGAGGTAATAAAACAACATCAAAACTATTAGGTTGAAAAGGAAGGAAATCTGGCGCGGCTTTAAATGAGGAGGTATTTTTAGGCTTGATCGCATGTGGAGCTAACCATACTTTATGCTTAATAGGCGATGGATTAAGCCAGCTCAAATCAGCTGGGCCACCTATTTGCAAAAGTTGATACCCATAGCAAACCGGTAGTAAATTAGCTAATTGTGAGGATTCAAACTGATAGAGGCTATGTCCTATGTCTGTTTGATACCATTCAGTTAATTGTGCGAATCGCTCTTGATTAGTCAATTCCGTTCCTTTTAAATTGTAGCCTGGATGGAGAGATTAACTTAGTATAACCTGATGCAGCCACTTATCTCAATTTCTGTGCTAACTTAATCAGTTATGATATGCTTGATTTTTTACTCTTACCGTCTGGACGAACAAATAAAGGACAAGAATTCAATGCAATGGCAACGAATCATTACGATCTGCATTTTACTATTAACGACGCTTCAATATACTTATGCGGCAACTACAACACACAAAACTACAACGCAGACTAAGAAAAAACCTGCAGCCCATGCTAAAGCTAAAACAACTAGTGCTAAGTCTGCTACCGCGACCAAATCAGTCACTACCACAAAGAAAGCCGCAAAACCGATAAAGGAAGTCCATACGCCACCTACGCATCCATTAGATACCAGCACGTTATGGGGTTTAATTGCTAGCAATTTTCGTTTACCGCATTACACCAGCCAGCCTGAAGTGCAACGCCAAATTGCCTGGTTTCAAAAAAACCCACAATTTTTCCAACATATCGCTACGCAAGGTCAGCCTTATTTATATTACATTTACACCGAAGTAAAAAAACGTGGATTACCTGGTGAATTAGTACTTTTACCGATGATTGAAAGCGCTTATGATCCCTTTGCTTACTCATGGGTAGGGGCAGCAGGTTTATGGCAAATGATGCCTGCCACCGGTGCCAACTTTGGTTTGCAACAAGATTGGTGGTTTGATGGACGTAAAGATATTATTCATTCAACTAAGGCAGCGTTAGATTATTTAACTTATTTAAGAACCTTCTTTAACGGGAACTGGCCATTGGCTATTGGAGCCTACAATGCCGGTGAAGGTCGCGTTCAAAGTGCTGTTGATAAAAATGCCCGTCGCGGTGCTGGCACAACTTTCTGGACCCTGAGTTTACCTGCAGAAACGAAAAGTTACGTTCCCCGTTTTTTTGCTCTAGCTGCCATTGTGAATGATCCTAAACGCTATCACGTTAAACTTCCTCACTTACAAAATGGTCCGCAATTTAATAAAATTGATTTAGATCATCAAATTGAATTATCTCAAGCAGCAAAAATGGCCGGTATTCCATTAAGTAAATTATATGAGTTAAATCCCGGTTATAGTCGTTGGGCAACAGACCCCAAAGGACCTTATCATATTTTATTACCTGTAAAAGCGGTGGAACGCTTCGAACGTAATTACAATGTAACTTATGGTAATCGCAGTTTAGCTTCGTCCGGTTCTGTAACTAAAAATGCAGGACAAGTTACACGTCAAGCCATTGTAACAACACCACAAGCTGTCAGTGAGCCTTCCATTCCTGCGGTTGCACAAACCAAAATTACTGCGAAGACAACCATGACACCTACGAGCAATAGTGTTGCCACTCAACCTACTGCATCAGCGCCTGTCAGCACCAATAATGAAATCCGCTACACCGTAAAAACGGGCGATACCTTATGGAATATTGCCAAACGGTTTAACGTGACCGTGGGTGAATTGCGAACCTGGAATAAGTTAAGTGAAAAAGCGCAAGTGAAAGTGGGAAATGTATTATTGATTAAGGCCCCCGCGGTTAATCCTACTAATGTAAGTACTTACACCGTTAAAGTGGGAGATACTTTATTCTCGATTGCGCAAGCTCATGGCTTGCATTTAGCTCAAATTGTGCAGAGCAATCCACAGCTGAATAAAGATTCGAAACTAACACCGGGCACAGTGATTTTTTTACCACCGAAGAATTAATAACCGTAGCCTGGATGGAGCGCTAGCGGAATCCGGGCTACATAGACTGCCGTAGAATTATTCTGATTCAGTCCCACGAATGAGTAATACCGGCACGGTAGCAATACGAATAACTCCCTCTGCCACACTGCCCATCAAGAAATGATGAAAGCCTCTGCGACCATGAGTACCTATCACGATAAGATCGGCAGACCAGTCATTTGCTGCTTCAACGATGGCTTCTTCTATTCGACCTTGAAATGCTTTTAGCTGAATTAAAAGTGTGTCACACGGAATATTGGATTTCTTGACGACGTCACCCATTTTTTTTAACACATCATCACCGTATTTTTTCACAGCCTCATCGTACGCCATGTAATCGAATGCAATACCCGAAAAATTTTGATATTGCTCATCAGCAACGTAAATCAATCGGATTTTTGCTCCGCCTTCTTTTGCTAATTTCATAGCTTCGTTTAATGCTTGATGTGATGTCTTGCTATCGTCCACAGCGACTAAAATTTGCTTATACATGATGTTTCCCTCTGTCTGCTCAATTACTCTTAATTATAGCATAGGTATGATTTTGGCCTAAGTTCATTTTTTATACTACACTTTAATTAATAACAATGTTTTTTACTAGCAACTGGGAGTCCAAAATGAATACAACATGGTTTATCGTGGCTAATGCAACAAAAGCCTATATTTATGGCTTTCCCGCTGAAAAAATGGATTTCTACACTAAAAGTTCAATCAGTCCGTCTAAACGAAATTCTCATTATCTTGTTGAATCTCTTGAACATCCAAAAGGATGCCTGAAAGGCATTCAACTTATCAGCGATAGGCCGGGGCACTATCAAACGCCAACCACCTCACGTGGCAATTTTGGAGAAACCTTAACGCCACATGAGATTGAGTTATCACAATTTGCTAAACAAATCGGTGACTTTCTTGAAGAAGGTCGAAAAGATCTGCAATTCAATCACTTGGTTATTTGTGCAGAGCCACGTTTTTATGGCATTTTGATGAAAAAACTTTCATTGCCACTGAAAAAGTTGCTCATGCATAGCATTCTCAAGGATTATATTCCATTAGGGATGAAAAAATTGGATCAGATTACCGCAAATGTGGCTCGGCATGTTCCGGTGTAATAAGCCTAATTGACTGGATGCCAGCCTACGCTGGCATGACAAAGTTTAAGTTAAATAGAGTGCACACAAAGAAAGGTGTCATGCCAGCGTAGGCTGGCATCCAGTTATTATATCTACCAACAACTCAACCTGTTCATCACTATCATTCAATGCTGGAATATAATGGTATTGCTGACCGCCAGCCTCCCAAAAAACATGGCGATTGGTAATAGCAAGTTCTTCCAGCGTTTCCAAACAATCGACTGCGAATCCTGGGCTGATGATATCAATATGCGTAATTCCTCTGCCAGGCAGTGCTTGCAAAATATCCGTAGCATAGGGTTTTAACCACTCGGCTTTACCAAAGCGAGATTGGTAACATAGCAGCCATTCATCGGCGCTTAACCCCAACTCTTTAGCCAGCAATTGAGCGGTGGCTTCACACTGTTGCGGATAGGGGTCACCTTTTTTCGCATAACGTTTGGGAATGCCATGAAAAGCCATCACCAATTGTTGCCCCCTGCCCTTTGATGCCCAATGTTGGCGTACGCTATGAGCTAAGGCAGAAATATAGCGAGGATGAGTGTGGTAATCACGGATAAAATGCATCGCTGGCAATGCCGGGCAATAACGAAAAGCTTTGCTAACTGTATCAAAAACGGCAGCAGTTGTGGTGGATGAATATTGCGGATAAAGCGGCAAAATAATTAGTTCTTCAATACCTGCTTTACGTAGTTTTAGCAATGCATTCACTATACTGGGTTCACCATATTGCATTCCCACTACAACAAATTTGTTACTTTGCTTTTCATGACTTAACGCGCTTTGTAATTTATCTGCCAATCGTTGAGTCAATACGCGTAATGGAGCGCCTTCTGGCAACCAAATAGTTTGGTAATTTTTCGCGACTTTAGGGGCACGTAAGGGAAGAATAAGGAGGTTAAGTAATAATCGCCATGGGAGACGCGGTAAATCTATCACTCTGGGATCAGATAAGAATTGCTTCAAAAAACGACGTACTGCAGAGGGCGTCGGCGCATCTGGAGTACCGAGGTTAACGAGCAGAATGCCGATATTAGATTTGATCATTGAAGGCGCCTTTTTGATGTAGCCTGGATGGAGCGCAGCGAAATCCAGGGATCACTATATATTCTGGATCCCGCGGACAAGCCGCGGGACGACATTCATGTCCTCAAGGTCAATTATCCCGGATTCCGCTGCGCTCCATCCAGGCTACATGGGATCATTACTTCGCAGTTGTCTGCTCAATTTTCTGTTTCACCTGGTTCATATCTAATTGTAAAGCAGCATCCAACATTTCACGAAGCACCGGAGCTGTTAACGCACCTGAATCGGCATAAAGCACGATACGTTCGCGCATAAGCATGATAAATGGAATAGAGCGAATATTAAATTCTTGCGCAAGGCCGGTTTCAATATCAGCATTAATTTTTGCAAATATCACATTAGGATAATCAGGTGCGACTTCATCTAAGACTTTACTAAACACGTGGCAAGGCGCGCAGATTTGTGCCCAAAAATCTAGTAATACAATATCATTTTCTGCAATCATTTTATCGAAGTTAGCTTGAGTGACTGTCAGAATATTTTTACTGCTGTCCATGTTGCCCCCTTCAAGAACGGTAAATATACGTTCTTTAATTACATTCACATCACCAAGACCATCAACAGCAGCATAAACGGGGCCTTTGCCTCCGTGGTTTTTTACATAATTTTGATAATATTCAACTAAAGGTTTAGTTTGTTCATGATAGACTTTTAAACGTTGACGTACTGTTGCTTCTTTATCATCTTCACGTTGAATGAGCGTTTCGCCAGTGACATCGTCTTTACCCGCCGCTTTTGGTGGATGATAAATAGTGTGATAAGTACGACCAGAATCCGCATGCACCAAACGACCACTCATGCGTTTTACAATTTCTTCGTCATCAACCACAATTTCAATAACATAATCTAATTGAATACCTTGCGCGGTTAATGCTTCGGCTTGTGGAATTGTGCGGGGGAAGCCATCGAGTAAAAAGCCATTTTTGCAATCCGGTTGATTAATACGTTCTTTTACTAAATCAATCATAATGTCATCGGATACTAAGGCCCCAGACTCCATAATAGCTTTTGCTTTTAAACCTAGCGGGGTTCCTGCAGCTACGGCTGCTCGCAACATGGCACCGGTAGAAATTTGGGGGATGTTGTAGTATTCGGTAATAAATTGAGCTTGAGTGCCTTTGCCTGCCCCTGGGCTGCCTAATAACATTAAACGCATGCGTATTCATCTCCTATTGAGTATGGCAATTAGTATAACGGTTCCCGAATGGTGTTGCCATTATTATCATAATGGTATTAATATATCTTTTGAATGGCTTATTTATCAAGGAAGAATACGCATGTCATTAATCAATGTTGGTCAATATATAGGCGAACTGCCGACAACGCCTGGGATGCAATATCTCGGTACTGCTTTTAACATGAATAAATTGGTACTTTTTGTTCAGGTGGCCATTCTTATTCGTATGCTAGTGGCTTTGCTATTAGGGTTTCTGGTTGGACTTGCGCACGGATGGCGTTACCAAGACAATGTGGGTTATAAAACCTATGGTGCTGTTTGTGTTGGCTCCGCAGCCTTTGCCTCTATCAATACCTATCTATTCTTGCTCACAAATCATGCCGAACCTTTAGCTAATATCGCCGGTATTATCCTTGGTATTGGGTTCTTATGTGCGGCTGTGATTTTTAAAGATGGTAATACCATTAGCGGCTTATCGACTGGCGCAACTATCTGGACTACCGCAGCAATTGGTACCGCCTGTGGAACAGGGCTTGCCGGTGTCGGGGTGGGGATTACATTAGTTGTATTACTATTTCATTTTCTTCCTCGCCGAGTGTTGAAATTAACATCTGAAGAATAAAAAGGATTTTTCATATGGCTATATTGGATATTAGTCAGTATGTGGCGCAATTACCGCAAACGCCATCTTTGTTTCTCTTAGGCGGTATTTTTGCACCCAAAGCGTTTTTTGGTTTACAAATTGCTATTTTAATACGTTTAGGAATCGCCCTGCTGCTGGGAGTTATTATTGGTATTGTGCATGGTTGGCGATATCAAGATAATATCGGCTTTCGTACCTATGGCGCTGTCGCTATAGGCTCGGCTGCCTTTTCCGCTATTGCCGCTTATCTTTATCTGGTAACGGGCAGTGGTGCATCATTCGCCAATATCGGCACAATCAGTGAAGGTATTGGGTTCATCTGTGCCGCAGTGATTTTTCAGGAACGTAATAACATTGTCCATGGTCTTTCTACAGGAGCAACTGTTTGGGCGACTTCTGCAGTAGGAACTGCCTGTGGCGCAAGTATGAATGGTGCCGCAATTGGAATCACCGCTGCGCTTATTGCTTTTCACTTATTACCACGACACTTTTTGGGAGTGAGTGGGGAGGATTGAGTAATCGTCGTCCCGCGGCTTGTCCGCGGGATCCAGAACGCCTCGACACGCCATGGTTCCCGCGAACAAGTCGCGGGACGACGTAATTTAGAGGTGCGTTTTTAATAGTTTCCTAAACGCTTCCTCATCTAACACTGTCACACCCAATTCCTCTGCTTTTGTTAGCTTGCTGCCGGCTTCAACACCGGCAATAACCGCGGTAGTTTTTTTAGAAACCGAGCCAGCGACTTTAGCACCGAGTTTTTCCAATGCGGCTTGTGCTTCATCGCGAGTAAAATCGGACAAGGTTCCGGTCAAGACATAAGTCTTTCCTTGCAGAGGTTTGTGTGTAGAGACCTCTACAGCAGGCCAATGAATTCCTGCTTTCAATAAACGCGTTATCACTTCTTGATTATGGGATTGTTGGAAGAATGTATAGATGCTATTGGCAACGATAGGACCAATGTCGGCAACATTTTGTAATGTTTCTTCGTCAGCCTGCATTACCGCCTCTAAGGAATGAAAATGATCAGCTAAATTTTTAGCGGTCGCTTCACCAACATCACGAATACCCAACGAATAAATGAAGCGCGCTAACGTGGTTTTTTTGCTCTGTTCCAATGCATCTAAAATATTTTGCGCCGATTTTACGCCCATGCGCTCAATCCCGGCAAGTTGTGATAAAGTTAAGTGATACACATCGGCAACAGAGTGCACCAAACCTAAATTAACCAGTTGCTCAACTAAGCGATCACCTAAACCCTCGATATCCATCGCTTTGCGGGTAGCAAAATGTCGAATGGCTTCTCTTCGCTGTGCAGGACAATATAACCCACCCATACAACGTGCGGCCGCTTCATCTTCTAAACGAATGACGGCTGATTGACACACAGGACACTGGGTTGGAAGTTTAATTTTGCGCGCATTCGCTGGTCGTTTTTCAAAGATAGGCATCACGACTTCGGGTATCACATCGCCAGCACGACGCACTATCACCCTGTCGCCAATACGAATATCTTTACGAGCAATTTCATCCATATTATGTAAGGTAGCGTTACTCACCGTAGCACCACCAACAAAAACGGGCTGTAAGCGAGCTACCGGCGTTAATGTGCCGGTACGTCCTACTTGAAATTCTACATCAAGCAATTCTGTCATTTCTTCTTGTGCGGGAAATTTATGAGCAATAGCAAAACGCGGTGCACGAGAGACAAAACCTAACTCTTGTTGCAAGGCCAAATCATCGACTTTATATACTACACCATCAATTTCATACGGTAATTTATCGCGGATATTACCTATTTTATGATAATAATCCAAACACCCTTTCACGCCTTTTATATTGCTTTTAATGTGCGTATTGACAGGAAAACCCCATTGCTTTAACTGTTTTAGTAACTGGCTGTGATGTGTGAAATGCATATCATTTGATAAATAACCCATACCATAGCAATAAATAGATAACGGTCTTGAGGCAGTAATTTTCGAATCTAACTGGCGTACACTACCTGCCGCAGCGTTACGTGGGTTAACAAATGTTTTTTCGTTGTTGGCACTGGCTTGTGCATTTAACTTTTCAAACCCTTTTTTCGACAGATACACTTCGCCACGAATTTCTATACGTTTAGGAATGTCTTCTCCGCGCAATTTTAACGGAATAGCGAGAATTGTTCGAATATTAGCAGTAATGTCTTCGCCCGTTGTTCCATCACCGCGAGTAGCTGCTGTTTTTAAATAGCCGTTTTCATACAATAAATTCACCGCTAGCCCATCCATTTTGGGCTCGCAAGTAAAATCAATTTCTTCTTGTGTATGTAATCGCTCGTTAATGCGACGTTGAAAAGCGATAACATCTTCATCAGAGAATGCATTTTCCAATGATAACATTGGCACTAGATGCGTGACTTGTTTAAATTCTTTTTGTGGCGCTACTCCCACACGTTGTGTCGGAGAATCTGCGGTAACTAGCTCCGGGTGTTCCGCTTCTAGGGTTTGTAACTCGCGCATGAGACGATCATACTCAGCATCGGGGATGCTGGGTTGATCTAACACATAATAACGATAATTATGCTCGTTAATCTGCTCGCGTAGGCTTTGTATTTTTGGGCTAAGCGTAGACATCAATGCTGCTGTACAGTTTCAGGTGCCGTCCAAGGTTGACGATTTTCATCCAGGATAACACCGCCTAGTTCTTCCGCCAATTGTTCAGCCACTGCTACCATCGCTTCATAAGCGGCATGTTGGTGCGCTCGATGCGAGGTATTCATAAATAAAGTTAATCCTGGCGTGCTAAAGTTCGCGATATTATCAACATCGATAACCCCTGGATTAACGGCCGACGCCACTGAAAAGAGCACGGGCTGACTGTTATTTTCATGCAAGTGATAATGGAAAATATTCATTTTTCCATAAATCAACCCTGTGTTAATTAAAGCATGATACAACTCATATCCACTATACGATTTGCCTGTAGGGGCCATCACATATAACACGCACAATGCAGGCGTTTGGGCCTTAAAAGCCGTATTTCTCTGCTGCGTAATAGTGTGTCGAGTTGGTACATGACTGGAAAGCGATGGCGTATACGCTTGGGGAGAATTGCTATAAAGTTTGGGGCGTGCGTGTTGCGCTTGATATTCTTGAGCGCGTTGATGAATACGTGAAATCCTATCTTCAACACTTTCAGCAGAAATCACTCGGGGGGTACCGACGATTTGATCACCCCACCGACCGGTATTAGCGGTAGCGGGTTTATTTTCATTATCAAATAAGGGATCGCCCTCATTTTTAGGCATATCGAGCGTGTCGTGTTTATGATTGCGACGTACGATAAACCATCCAATTAAAGCCAAAACAAATAGACTTGTCGCACTCATAAAATAGATGTATTCCTTGGCCATAAACTACTCCTTATTAGGCCTCCGCCATAGCGATAGCTTCTTCAATATTAACAGAAACTAGTCGCGAAACGCCAGGCTCTTTCATGGTAACCCCGACTAAATGCTCCGCCATTTCCATAGCAATCTTATTATGACTAATAAAGATAAATTGAACATTCTTGGACATTTCTTTAATTAGAGTACAATAACGCCCAACATTGGCATCATCCAGTGGCGCATCCACTTCATCTAGCATACAAAACGGTGCTGGATTGAGATGGAAAATAGAAAAGACTAACGCAATTGCAGTCAGTGCTTTTTCGCCACCCGATAATAAATGAATCGTGCTATTTTTCTTTCCTGGCGGACGCGCCATAATAGTAACGCCGGTATCGAGTAAATCGTCGCTGGTTAACTCCAGATAAGCCTGACCACCGCCGAATACTTTTGGAAATAAGGTTTGGAAACCTTCATTAACAATATCAAAAGTTTCTTTAAATTTAGCCCGAGTTTCTCGATCGATTTTAGTAATAGCATTTTCTAATGTTTCTAACGCTTCAACTAAATCTGCATGTTGCGCATCGATATATTGTTTGCGTTCAGACTCCACCGTGAATTCTTCGATAGCGGCCAAGTTAATAGCACCTAAACGCTGAATTCTAGCAAGAATACGTTGCAGTTCTTCCTCCATAACTGATTCCTCAGCTTCTGGTGGTAAGGCTTGTGCAATTTCTCGTGGGTCAACAGCTAATTCTTGCAATTGCTCGACAATATTCTGTTGTCGCACCAGTTCGCCTTGCGATGTTAAACGCAATTGCTCGAGTTGATTTCGAGTGGTATTGGACTGGGCTTCTGCCTGATGACGACGCTGTTCTTGATGACGGATTTGATAATCAATTTCTTCAACTCGTTGTTTAGCCGCACGCAAGGTTTCATCTGCAGCAACCCGTTGCTCAAGCCCCGCTTCTAATTGCATTTCCAGTTCTTCTACTGGAGCTATGGTTTCGGCTAATGCATTTTTCAAATACCCACAGCGTTCACGCAAGTTGTGAATTTGCTGATGCATACGCTGTTGATTTTGCTCTTTCGTTTGCAATTCAGTGGAGAGATTTTGATATTTAATCTGCAATTGATGGAATTTTTCATTGTCATCTCGATGACGTTGGCGAGCCCCATCTAATTGTTGTCGCAACGTTTCGCGTAACTCCTGCAATTGATGTCGACGATCCGCATTTTGCTCCATAGCTGCCATTGCGCCCTGCCAAATATTCCGGGCTTCAGTTAATTTGGTTTGAGTTTCTTGTTGAGTTTGTTCCAACTCATTTAATTCAGCATTGATCTGCGTTTGACGTTGTGTTTGCTGTTCAAACCGATTTTCACGCACACGCTGATCCGCTTGCAGCATGGAGGTGCGATTGACTAATTGCGTCAAAGCTTTTTGCTGTTCTTCGCGCTGCTGTTCATTTGCTTGCAATAGTTCTCGTGTTTCAGCCAACTCTATTTCCAGCGCCTCAATGCGTGTGCTGATGTCAGCAATAGCTGCAGTAATGTCTTGCAATTCTTGATTACGCTGCAAAACACCCGCTTGTTCATTATGATCACGCCAGACGCGTATCCATTGATGACTTAACCAAATGCCATCGGCAGTAATGACGGATGCTTCTAGGGGTAATGTTTCTAGTAATCGCACGGCGTGATTTAAATCTTCAGCGGCATATACTTGATTTAATAATCCCGCCAAACCCTGATCGCCTCGCACTTTCTGCAATAATAAAGTTGCGTTAGCCGCTGGCGCAACATCGGCTTTAGCATTTTGCCGATAAAACATGATGTTGCCCTGCTCCAAGCTGGACAACAATGCTGTCACAGGCGCCATTTCGTCAACACATACCGCTTGCAATGCTTGTCCTAACACGGTTTCAACGGCTTTTTCCCAACCTGCATCCACTTGCAAATGTTCAGCTAAACGGGAGTTTTTCGCTAAATCATGCTGTTCTAACCAACGTTGAATTCCGTTGTTACTCTTACCTAATGCCGCTTGTTGTAAAGCTTCCAACGACGCTTTGCGCCCTTCCAACTTACTGTGCTCGCTGTGAGCTGTGTCTAACGTGTGTTGCAATTGTTGCAAGTGATGACGTTTTTGCTGACCTTGATCCGATAATAATTGCAATTGATGTTGCGCATTTTCTTGTTCAAGTTGCGCTTCAGCAATTTGCTCACGCAACAAAGTTAATGCTTCACTCAACTCGGTGTCTTGCAATCGCGAAATTTCTTCTTGCAAGCGCTCAATACGTTGCTTTGCATGCTGCCAACTTTGTTCGAAATGTTGAATACGAGTTTGTTCCACTTGTGCTTGCTGTGAAGATTGCGACGCATCTTGATTGAACTGGTCCCATTGCGTTTGCCAATCATGCATATGCTGCTCAGCGGTTGTGAGTGCATCGCTGCTTTGCTCTGCATTCACTTCTAATGCAACCATTTCTGGAGTGATCTCATCCAACAAGGCAGTGATATCCGTCATACGCTGCTTATCATCTGCAATATGTTGTTCATTCTGAATTAATTCTTCTTCCGCCTGTTGCAAATCATGTTGCAATTGTTCAGTGCGTTCTTTGATATGCTGCAAGTTTTGCTCGATGCGAGCAACCTGCGCACCCACGCCATAAAAATGTTGTTGTACCTTTTGCCACTCTTCATTAGCAACGTCGTGTTGTTCGCGCAATTGTTCAATGATAGCATCCGCATTGCGTTGCTCGGCAATAATCGATTCTAATGCAATTTCTTGCTGTTGAATTTGTTGTTGCACTTCCACCAGTTGCGTTGCTAATTTTTGCCAACGTAGTGCTAATAGTTGTGTGCGTAACGTCTGCTCTTCCGCTTTAAATTCTTTAAACTTCACTGCAGCTTCGGATTGACGTTTTAAACGTTCTAATTGTTTATCTAATTCTTCACGTAAATCGTTTAAGCGATCCAAATTATCGCGTGTATGTCGAATGCGGTTTTCCGTTTCACGGCGACGCTCTTTATATTTAGAAATACCAGCGGCTTCTTCTAAATAAATGCGTAAATCATCGGGCTTTGCATCCACCATTTTGGAAATCATGCCTTGCTCGATAATCGAATAACTACGCGGACCTAAACCGGTACCCAGAAAAATATCGCTAATATCACGTCGACGGCAGCGTGTGTTATTGAGCATGTAAACAGATTGCCCGTCACGCGTGATGAGACGTTTAACACTGATTTCCGTGTAGCTAGCATATTCGCCGCCAATCGCACCATTGGGGTTATCAAACACCATTTCCACCGAGGCTTGCCCCACAGGTTTACGGTCGGTCGAGCCGTTGAAAATGACGTCAATACCCGATTCACCCCGCAGGTTTTTAGCCGAGCTTTCGCCCATAACCCAACGCACGGCATCAATAATATTAGATTTACCGCAACCATTAGGGCCTACCACACCGGCCAAATTGCTAGGAAATGGCACCACGGTAGGGTCGACAAATGATTTGAAGCCCACAAGTTTAATACTTTTTAGGCGTAAACGATCGTTAATTGTAAAAGGTATATCGAGTGACAATCTATCATCCTTTATGTTAAAGAGGAAAAAGGGGTATTTTACCTCATTTTTAAGCTAATTTATAGAGCAGAAATAATACATTTTGCCCTTCCCTCTTGTGTTCATTTGCCATAATGGGTATCCTTAACCCAATTTTTAGCGCTCCGTGAAGCCCTCTTGAACGATTTAAACATAATCGCTTTAGAAGCTCAAGCTCTACCCTTTATACAAATAAGGAATTACTTATGTCATTAACCGAACTCAAAAAAACTGTGGCTGAAATCGCCGTGCGAGGCAAGGGTATTTTGGCCGCTGATGAAAGCACCGGCACGATTGGCAAGCGATTTGCCAGCATCAATGTTGAATCCAATGAAACCAACCGCCGTGATTACCGTGAAATGCTATTTACCACCCATGGCCTATCGGATTACATCAGCGGTGTTATTCTTTATGAAGAAACCTTAGGTCAAAAAGCCCAAGATGGTACCCCATTGGTTGATATTCTACGTAAGCAAGGCGTTGTACCGGGCATCAAAGTGGATTTAGGACTGGTTAACCTGATTAATAGCGATGGCGAAAAAGTGACCCAAGGTTTGGATGGTTTGGAGAATAGACTGGCTTCTTATAAAGAAATGGGCGCGCGTTTTGCTAAATGGCGTGCTGTTTTCAATATTTCAGATAATAAACCTAGCGCCATGGCCGTTTCTGTCAATGCTGCCATATTAGCTCGCTATGCCGCAATTTGCCAATCTTTAGGCATTGTACCTATTGTCGAACCAGAGATTTTAATGGATGGTTCACACAGCATCGAACGTTGCAAAGCTGTCACTGAAGATGTGTTGCATACTGTATTTCATTACTTATATTTAAATAAAGTGATGCTTGAGGGCATAATTTTGAAGCCCAGCATGGTAACCGCAGGTGAAGATTCTTCGGTACAAGCTACACCTGAACAAGTCGCCGCTTGTACGGTAGAGACATTATTACGTACGGTCCCCGCCGCTGTTCCTAGCATTAACTTTTTATCTGGCGGACAAAGCCCGCAGTTATCTACATTACATTTAAGCCAAATGCACAAGCTTATGTCGCATTTACCCTGGAATTTAAGTTTCTCCTATGGCCGTGCATTACAAGCCCCTAGCCTAGATGCTTGGCGAGGTAACGCACAAAATGTCGCCGCTGGGCAAGCTGCTCTCCTGAAACGAGCTAAACTCAATAGTTTGGCTTGCTTCGGTAATTACCACGAGCATATGGAATAGATAAAGCCCCGGTGGCACAGAGGATAGCGCGATCCCCTCCTAAGGGATAGGTCACAGGTTCGAATCCTGTCCGGGGCGCCAATTTAGCTTCAGGATTCTTCCTTAGAGTAAATATTAACTTTACAAAAACCTCATGGACTATTTATAAATGAGCCTACTTCCCAAACCTGCTCGCACACTGGGTATTTTTTCCCTACTGATGATTGCGGTAATCTCTGTTGATAGCATTCGTAATTTGCCGATTAATGCGCAGTATGGTACCTCATTGATTACCTTTTATTTAATTGCCGTTATAGGTTTTTTCATACCTTTATTATGCATTACCGGCAAGCTTGCCACACGTTATCCTAATACTGGCGGTTCTTATTTATGGGTACAAACCGCGTTTGGGCCACGATGGGGATTTGTCTCGATTTGGCTACAATGGGTTTACAACATGATTTGGTACCCTACCATTTTTGCATTTATCAGCACTATACTCGCCAGCGTAATTTCACCTTCATTAGAAGGCAGTAAACCCTTTATCTTACTCGCTAGCCTAGGTTTATACTGGATAATGACCGGGCTCAGCTGTTTAGGAATACGCGCAGTCAGTTGGGTTAGCACCGTTTGCGCTATTTTAGGGACCTTATTGCCCATGATCCTGATTATTGGCTTAGCTGCTTATTGGCTATACCAAGGCAATCCCGCTGCCGTAAATTTAACTTGGCAAGCCTTAATTCCAAATCAACATAACATGGCTAATTTAGCCTTTTTCGCTAATATTTTATTTAGCCTGCTGGGCATTGACGTGATTGCGGTACATGCCGGAGATGTTAAGAACCCTACGCGCAGCTATCCATGGGCATTAGCACTAGCCGGCATAATAATTGTCAGTACTTTGGTGCTAAGTACCCTGGCATTGTGTATCGTGGTTGCGCCAGAAAAAATTGGACTGATGAGCGGATTAATCGATAGTTTCAAATTATTCTTTAATCAGTACCACTTATCGTGGGGTGTACCCTTCATTGGTCTAGCCATTATTATTGGTAGCGTGGGTATTGCCTCATCGTGGATGATTAGCTTAGCACGTGGCTTACATGTTGCATCTTACTCCTCTAATTTGCCCAGAGTGATGCAACATACAAATCGGCATAATATGCCTCACGTTATCCTAATAACCCAAGCCGTTATTTTTACTCTATTATTGAGTTCATATTTAATTTTTCCTAACATCAATACGTCATACTGGATGCTGTCTGCTATGACGGCACAATTTGCTTTGTTTTATTATATCTTGCTATTTTCAGCCGCATTTCGGCTATTGAAGCAGGAAGGGAAATCTATCGCATGGCTGGCTGCGCCCATCTTAGCAGGTATAACCAGTTTTGCCGGGGTAGTTGCAGGATTTTTACCCCCCAGCAGTACGGTCAACGCACACGGCATTTTACGCTATGAGTTCACTTTGTGCCTTGGCATAATAACGTTTTTCATACCGCTAGTATTTTTTCTACGTCGCAAACGCAGCGCTGTTGAGGCGTGAATCATAATGCACACGACTATTGAATTAGTTGTAGGGAACCTTTCCCTTTAGCAAGTTATTGTTTAAACTGCTGCAAAATATTTTGCTGTTCTTCTGGCGTCATAGTGTACCATTTTTCTTTAAATTTTTGTCTGATTTGCTCTTGCTGCTCGGGCGTTAATTGCTGCCACTGCTGTTGAACGTTTTGTTTGAATTGTTCTTTTTGCTCCGGAGTCATTTGTTGCCATTTTTGTATAAGCTGTTGTTTTAGTTTTTGCGCCGCTTGTTTGCATTCTTGCTTTGTCATGCCTTGACAGGGATCTTGCAAGAATGAGGGGCGCGTTGTGTTGGCAACAGCGGATGAGTTTTCTGCTATAGCATAGTTGCTGGTCAGTAGCGCTGTCAGCGTGTAGATTGCGATTGAAAGTGTTTTTTTCATGTTAAGTTCCTTCTAAATCGGTTGAATCAATAACGACAAATCCTGTTTTAATAACAATAAATGATTCACCGGGATTTCATGCCATTCGGCTTTGTAATTGGTTAGTTTTTCTGACACAATCAATACCGCTTCGTTACCTTCATCTTCAATGGGTGGAATCATATGACACACACCGTCACGTTCTTGATATTTGCTGCCAGCTGAATAATACAGCGTTGGGCACGGTTGTGTAGGATCTGAAATGTAGCGAGAGGCTAGCATACTAAACCCATCCGTCAACACTACATTAAGATAAGTAGTTTCATCAACACCGTATTGCTTTTGAATTTTCTCTAATCGTTTAAGCGTAATGGCAAACACTTTAGCCATCGACTCTGCGGTATATTGCCCTTTGTGATCTTCAAATGTTTGTAAAAACAACGCAAAAAAATGTTCTGAATCGGTTTGTCCTAAAATAGTATCGTAAATTTCATCCGACAATTCATGGCGAATATGGCGTTTAATTTTTTGGAATCCTCCAAGACTACCATTATGCATGAATAAAAAGCGTTTATAAACAAATGGATGACAGTTATAAATAGAAACGCCGCCCATGCTGGCAGCACGAACATGAGCAAGAAAGCAATGGGTGCGAATTTTAGCCGCGAGATATTGTAAATTCCTATCATTCCATGCGGGTTGCATGGAAACGAAAAGACCAGGCGTATAGTCGATATCATGGGCGTACCAACCCAAGCCGAAACCATCGCCATTTAATGGTTCATCGGTTTCTCTAGCGCGAATACTTTGCTTAATGAGGGAGTTTGAGGGTTTGAATAATAATTCATCAATAACAAGCGGCTTCCCTATATACGCAGCAAAACGGCACATTTTTGTTCGACTCCTGTCGTGTGGTTTAGCTTTTAGTATATAGAGGAAACCCGGATTTTGCTAGCGCGGCATCCGGGTGACATAATTACATCGAGGGAGATGGAGCTGCTGAACTTTTTGCTGTGAGCAAGCTGGCTAAATCCATATCCGTAGGACACGTGATTTTGACTTGATCAGAATTTGCGTCGAACACGATGCCGTTCTTTTTAACAATTTCTCCATATTGTGCTTTAAATGCATTAGCAAATGCATTCTCTGTTGCTCCAGCGCTTTGAATGGTAATCACACTGTAGTTATCAAGTCCATTGTGAGGCCTTATATTTATAGATAACGTCGGGATCAACTTTCCTCTATTCTCACCATTCATTTTTTGAACTAATGGTTCTAAGATTTTTTGAAGCTGCTCTTGAGATATTGGCTGAGCCGCAGCTTGTCCTTTTTGGGAACTGGTAGAAAACGTCCCAAACGCTTGAAGACCAGAGGCCATATTTGAAATAGAAGCAGTATCACCATCTGCCATATCTCCAACTGACGCGGTCGACGTCATACTTTCCACAGAGGTAGTATTTGATGATGGAGGGATAGAAATTGCGGTATAGTCAGTACCTAAACCTGAGCTCGATGACGAAGAACTACCGAAACTAACCGGTAAGATAGGCTCTTGAATCGATGGGGCTGTTGATGACACAGCAGATTCAGGTAATCCCACAAGACTCACATCCTCTTCTTCGCTCAATCTCGCTTCAGATTTAGGCGAGGCTTTTGATGTAGTGACCTGCTGAGATTGCGAAGCAGAAGACGCATTTGATACCGCAACAATCAGTGGTTGAGCTTCAGGATCAACAGCTCCAGCTGCGGGAGCACCACCACCAGCTTTCTTTTGCATTGACTTACCAACGATAGCAGCGCCAGCTACAGTAATAAGAACGCCGATTGCTACAGGTAACCAGAAAGGTAAAGAAATGCTCGCAGCGGCCGCTACCACAGGCACCCAGAGCGGTGCAGTTGCAATTACAGCCCCAATCAATAATAATGCAGCACCAAATTGTCCCAAATTTTTTGAAGGGTGTTTTCTAGTTGGCGCCGACACAACTATTGGGACTGGTTGATTAGGCTGAATTTCCAATGGATAATCAATCTGGTATAGTTCATCCACTTTGCTAATAAAATCAGCAGAATCTAGTTCACCTAAGCCTGGTTGATAAGCGGCATAATGTACTCCCTCGTTTTCGATTGGGTATACGTTACAAAATAAACGAAGAGCTTTACAACCCGATTGCGCGATCCATCTTTTAGGAGGTAAGTTATTTGCAGGAACTTGCTGAAGCCATTCTAGTATGTTCTCACCCCAGCAGCCGAAGCGTTGGTTAGCTACTGCATTTTCTAGGCGAAGACTATCTTCTCCACAGCGCGCCTTTACAAAAGATCCTATTGCAAATAAAACACCGCATATCGAGTCAATAATTCCCTGCTCATTTTTTGTATTAGAGGCGTCTATAGTCATATAGCGCTCGAGCTGCGATTTTGTCAGCTGAATTTGCTCTAAATTTTGGTACTTCTTAATACTCGCAGCTAGGCTATTTTCGACGTTCTCATCTGTTAAATCTTTTAAGAGATTGAGGTAGTCCTTTAGTAAACCCTTATCTTCCATCTCAGCAGGTTCTTCTACATCAGTAGCATCAGTAGTATCAGTAGTATCAATCGAGTCATCTTTAGTTAATAGTTTTTCTAATTGCTCAATATCGCCGCGGAGCCTTGCTAGTAATTGCTCTGCATGTGTAACAAACCCATTCTGCGCCATGGTGTAATCCTCCAATGTTATATTCCTATCTGCTTTAAGCATTAGGGCATACTTAATGGCGCGGATTGTAACATGCAATTCGGGCAGAGGGAATAGGCCTGAGTTCTCTCGGTGTGAGTAAAATCACACCGCGGTAACGGTGACTTCGTCAAGCTGGCATTTGGGGTCGGTATTGACGATGAATTGGACTAGATTAACGATATCGCTAGTACGCAATAACCCTTTGTTATCTGTCGCATTCCAAGTGTTGACTCCACCAGGATGCAAGACAGTAAGCCGAATTCCTAGTGGATTGAGCTCTTTGCGTAATGCGTTAGAAAAAGCGGTGACTGCCGCTTTGGAAGCGCTATATAACGCTGTGTTTTTAATCGCTTGTTTGACCGCAATAGATGATGTGTTAATAATTTGTGCATGTGCACCCTTTTGCAATAACGGTAGCATCTGTTGGGTGAAATAAGCCGGGCCGCGAAAATTAACATCTAACAATTCAAAAAAATCGGTTTTCTTCGCATCAATTAAAGGACTTTCAGTATACATCCCTAGGTTATTAATCAACACATCGGCATGATCCGTGTGTTGTTTGATCGTTTTGGCAATGTTTTCTATTGCGTCAAAGGAATCGAAATTACCGGTGACATAAATAACATCATTTTCAAAACTCTCGTCGTCCCGCGATTTATTCGCGGGATCCATGGCGTGTCGATGTGTTCTGGATCCCACGGACAAGCCGTGGGACGACGGAGTTGTGGAGCCGTGGGACGACGGAGTTGTGGAATCGTG
>CAZULF010000007.1:0-34954 GCA_964621215.1 uncultured Legionellales bacterium
AACTAATGAATGGATGGTTTTCAAATAGGCAATAGCTTCTTGCGGTGAACGCATATCAGGCTCTGATACTATTTCTAATAGCGGCGTGCCAGCGCGATTAAAATCAACGCCCGTCATGCCATCAAAATCTTCATGTAAGGATTTGCCCGCATCTTCTTCCAAATGCGCGCGGGTAATGCCAATGCGTTTGACACTGCCATCATCCATCACCACATCGATGTGACCTTGATTGACGATGGGCAGTTCGAATTGGCTGATTTGATAACCTTTAGGTAAATCAGGGTAAAAATAATTTTTACGCGCAAACACCGAGCGATGCGACACTTCGGCATCCACACTTAACCCGAATTTGATCGCCATATCGACGGTGGATTTATTTAAAACCGGTAACACACCGGGCATAGCCAGATCGATCGCACAGGCTTGTGTATTCGGTTCAGCGCCGTAGGCGGTGGCTGCGCCGGAGAAAATTTTCGATTGCGTGGCTAGTTGAGCGTGAATTTCTAAACCAATGACTGTTTCCCATTCCATTTTTAGTAACCTCATAAAAAGCTGTATTTACTCCCCTCTCCCGCTTGCGGGAGAGGGGCCGGGGGAGAGGGTTTTAAGCAAATTGTTCTGGCATTTGTTTATGCCAATCGGTGACTTGCTGATATTGATGTGCGACATTCAGTAACGTGGCTTCACTAAAATAATTACCAATTAATTGCATGCCGATCGGTAAACCCTGACTAAATCCCGCTGGAATGGACATTCCAGGTAAACCAGCGAGATTAAGCGAAATAGTATAAATATCGGATAAATACATGCTAATAGGATCGTCAGCTTTTTCACCAATCTTGAATGCGGTATCTGGCGTGGTGGGTCCAAGAATGACATCCACTTGTTTGAAGGCCTGGATAAAATCTTGTCGAATCAACTGTCGTATTTTTTGTGCTTTCAAATAATACGCATCGTAATAACCGGCAGATAAAACATAAGTCCCAATCATAATGCGGCGTTTTACTTCGAGGCCAAATCCTTCCGCACGCGTGCGACTATAAAAATCAACTAAATCTTTGGGATGCTCACAACGATAGCCATAACGCACTCCATCATAGCGCGATAAATTGGAAGAACATTCAGCCGGGGCAATCACGTAGTAAACCGGAATAGCCATATTACTGTTAGGTAAACTGATTTCATGTATGCTAGCCCCGAGTTTTTGTAATTCTTGTATTGCTGCATCAACTCGTGCTCTTACTTCGGCATTCAAACCTTCACCAAAAAATTCTTTGGGAATACCGACACGTAACCCTTCGATCGAGTTATTTAACGAAGCGGCGTAATTGGGTACAGATTCTCGCACTGAAGTGGAATCGCGCTCATCAAAACCCGCCATCACTTCCAATAATAATGCTGCATCTTCGGCTGTTTGTGTAAATAAGCCGCCTTGGTCAAGACTGGATGCGTAGGCTATCATGCCGTAACGTGAAACACGGCCGTATGTCGGTTTTAAACCAGTTAAATTTGATAAAGCTGCGGGTTGTCGAATGGAACCGCCGGTGTCAGTGCCGGTAGCGGCAGGAGCTAAACGCGCAGCCACTGCGGCAGCACTACCGCCAGAGGAGCCTCCCGGTACTCGAGTAATATCCCAAGGATTACCAACGGGGCCATAAAATGAATTTTCATTGGATGAACCCATGGCAAATTCATCCATATTGGTTTTACCAATCATAACTAAGCCAGCGGCATCGCATTTTTGAATGACAGTCGCATCGTAAGGTGCAATGAAATTATCCAGCATGCGTGAACCGCAGGTGGTTTTAATACCTTTAGTGCAGAAAATATCTTTTTGTGCGAAGGGAATACCTGCCAAAGGATGTGCTTGACCTTTTTGTCGCGCAGCATCGGCGGCTTTCGCTGCAGTAAGTGCATGTTCATCAGTAACAGTAATGAAACTATTGAGCGAGGCATCGTGCTGATGAATTCGGTTTAAGAAATGCTGAGTTAATTCAACTGCAGAATATTTCTTGGTGGCTAAATCAGCAGCCATTTCCGCGACGGTTTTTTGGTGTAACATAATCAATGATCCTGATTGAATTATTCAATAACTTGTGGGACGAGATATAAACCGGATTCGGTGACAGACAGCTTCTGCATGGTCTCACGCTCGTTGGGTTCGGTGACGCTATCTTCACGTAGAAATAAATGGGTATCGAGCGGATGCGCCATCGGTTGAATATTGGTGGTATCTACCTGATTCATTTGTTCAACCAACGCGAAAATATTAGATAAATTTTTGGTATACACAGGCATTTCTTCTGGCTTCACGGCCAACCGCGCCAGACGCGCTATGTTAGCAACAGTCTTTTCAGTGATGGTGGACATTTAATGAGCTTCCTCTGGATGAAATGACGTGTACAATAGCATATTTTGAGGGATAACGGGAAGCTATTTTGGTAGTTCTTGTAGCCTGGATGAAGCGAAGCGGAATCCGGGTTTTTTATTCGAGAATCCCGGATTCCGCTTCGCTTCATCCAGGCTACGAAGTTTTCATATGCGCAAAGTAAGTAGCCCAATCAAAACCTTTGCTAAAAAAATGCTTTTACGGTACATTTGAAAGGTGTTCATACACAAAATTTATCGGGCTTCAATGGTTACCAACATTTTATACAGAGCCTCTCGCTTAGAGGGTTGTTGAAACTTTACACAGGTTTAATTACATGTTTAAAAAATTACGCGGTTATTTTTCTAATGACCTATCAATTGATTTAGGGACTGCCAATACATTAATTTATGTACGTGGACAGGGAATTGTATTAAACGAGCCTTCTGTCGTAGCAATTCGACAAGATCCGTTAAACGGCCAACGTCGAGTAGCCGCAGTAGGATTAGAAGCAAAAATGATGTTGGGACGAACTCCTGGCAATATTATTGCAACTCGACCACTGAAGGATGGTGTGATTGCAGACTTCCACGTAACAGAAAAAATGTTGCAGCATTTCATCAATAAAGTACATGAAAATAAATTTTTACGCCCAAGCCCACGCGTATTGGTCTGCGTTCCTTGTGGTTCTACACAAGTTGAACGGCGTGCGATTCGTGAATCCGCAATGGGTGCCGGTGCGCGCGAAGTCTATCTCATCGAAGAACCCATGGCAGCCGCATTAGGTGCAGGCATGCCGGTGGAAGAAGCTAATGGTTGTATGGTGGTTGATATCGGTGGCGGTACCACTGAAGTAGCGATTATTTCTTTGAGCGGTATTGTTTATGCGGCGTCTGTGCGCATTGGTGGTGATCGTTTCGATGAAGCAATTGTGAATTATGTACGTCGTAATTACGGTATCTTGATTGGTGAAACAACTGCAGAGCGTATCAAGCAAGAAATTGGTACGGCATTTCCAAGCAGTGAAATTTGCGAGTTGGAAGTGCGTGGTCGTAACTTGGCTGAAGGTGTGCCTCGTAGCTTTCATCTTAACAGCAATGAAGTTTTAGAAGCACTACAAGAGCCTTTATCAGGTATTGTCGGTGCGGTTCGTGCTGCATTGGAACAAGCTCCACCTGAGTTGGCATCAGATATCGCAGAACGTGGTATGGTGTTAACTGGCGGCGGTGCATTACTACGCGATTTAGATCGTTTATTGATGGAAGAAACAGGCTTACCTGTTATCGTAGCGGAAGACCCACTCACCTGCGTTGCGCGTGGTGGTGGTCGAGCATTGGAATTGATCGATACGATAGGCAGTGAGTTCTTGTCTCACGAATAAAGGAATCGTAGAACTTGTTATTTAAACGACACTCCACACACGGATTGCGTTTTGTTATATTGCTGGCGCTTTCAGGATGTTTAATGTTTTATGACCAGCAACATCAACAATCCGAGCGCATACGCGCTGCATTAAGTGCAGCCGTTGCGCCATTTCAATATATTGTCTCCACGCCTGTGATTTTCCTTGAATGGGCACAAGCGAGTTTTGCAACACATCAAGCATTGATTGAACAAAATACTGATTTGCGAGCACAGCTCTTATTGCAAGAAGCACAAGTTCAAAAAATGCTGGAGCTTGAAAAAGAAAATACGCAATTACGTGCGCTACTTAAATCCTCCTCTTATCTCAATGGCAAAGTCAAAGCGGCCCAAATATTAGCGGTAGATGTCGATCCGTATTTAACACAAGCCGTGATCGATAAAGGTAAACGTTATGGTGTTTTTCAAGGTCAACCGGTATTAGACGCGACCGGTGTAATGGGGCAGGTTATACAAGTTGGACCGTTGACGAGTCGAGTGATGTTAATTACCGATACTCGTAGCGCCGTACCAGTGCAAGATCAGCGCTCTGGAATTCACGCTATTGCGGTAGGTACGGGTTCACAGCGATTATTATCACTGATTAACGTGCCTGAAACGGCTGATATTAAAGTGGGCGATCAGTTAGTGACTTCGGGTTTAGATTTGCTTTATCCCATCGGTTATCCATTGGGTACCGTGACTAGTGTTAATACGAATACCGGCGATTTGTTTGCCTCTATTTCTGTAACCCCCACAGCAGAAATTAATCAGAGTCGACAAGTATTATTAATGTGGTTACCTGCGCAAGCTGTCTATTCTGAAGCAAAAGCCGATTTAAAAGCGATTAAGAAGGAGAAGCAGCAAGCCATTCAAGGCGCTGCGAATAATATTACATATTAGCCTTCGCCCCTCTCCCGCTTGCGGGAGAGGGGCTGGGGGAGAGGGCATTAAAATAGAGATCAACATATGATGACTGAACAACCCAATCATTCGTTAGGTTTAGTTTTTATAAGCTTGCTTACCGCGCTTTTGCTACAAGTATTGCCTTTACCTGCGTGGAGTAATTCATTTCGTCCAGATTGGATATTACTGGTGGTATTGTGCTGGATTATGCTCATGCCTTGGCGTATTAACGTGGGTATAGCATGGTTGATGGGATTTATTTTAGATGGTTTAAGTGGCAGCTTATTAGGGGAGCACGCGTTGGCGCTACTCATCCCTGCGTTTATCATGAGCCATTGGCAACGACGATTTTTTCTTTTCCCCGGTGGAAGAAGCTAATGGTTGTATGGTGGTTGATATCGGTGGCGGTACCACTGAAGTAGCGATTATTTCTTTGAGCGGTATTGTTTATGCGGCGTCTGTGCGCATTGGTGGTGATCGTTTCGATGAAGCAATTGTGAATTATGTACGTCGTAATTACGGTATCTTGATTGGTGAAACAACTGCAGAGCGTATCAAGCAAGAAATTGGTACGGCATTTCCAAGCAGTGAAATTTGCGAGTTGGAAGTGCGTGGTCGTAACTTGGCTGAAGGTGTGCCTCGTAGCTTTCATCTTAACAGCAATGAAGTTTTAGAAGCACTACAAGAGCCTTTATCAGGTATTGTCGGTGCGGTTCGTGCTGCATTGGAACAAGCTCCACCTGAGTTGGCATCAGATATCGCAGAACGTGGTATGGTGTTAACTGGCGGCGGTGCATTACTACGCGATTTAGATCGTTTATTGATGGAAGAAACAGGCTTACCTGTTATCGTAGCGGAAGACCCACTCACCTGCGTTGCGCGTGGTGGTGGTCGAGCATTGGAATTGATCGATACGATAGGCAGTGAGTTCTTGTCTCACGAATAAAGGAATCGTAGAACTTGTTATTTAAACGACACTCCACACACGGATTGCGTTTTGTTATATTGCTGGCGCTTTCAGGATGTTTAATGTTTTATGACCAGCAACATCAACAATCCGAGCGCATACGCGCTGCATTAAGTGCAGCCGTTGCGCCATTTCAATATATTGTCTCCACGCCTGTGATTTTCCTTGAATGGGCACAAGCGAGTTTTGCAACACATCAAGCATTGATTGAACAAAATACTGATTTGCGAGCACAGCTCTTATTGCAAGAAGCACAAGTTCAAAAAATGCTGGAGCTTGAAAAAGAAAATACGCAATTACGTGCGCTACTTAAATCCTCCTCTTATCTCAATGGCAAAGTCAAAGCGGCCCAAATATTAGCGGTAGATGTCGATCCGTATTTAACACAAGCCGTGATCGATAAAGGTAAACGTTATGGTGTTTTTCAAGGTCAACCGGTATTAGACGCGACCGGTGTAATGGGGCAGGTTATACAAGTTGGACCGTTGACGAGTCGAGTGATGTTAATTACCGATACTCGTAGCGCCGTACCAGTGCAAGATCAGCGCTCTGGAATTCACGCTATTGCGGTAGGTACGGGTTCACAGCGATTATTATCACTGATTAACGTGCCTGAAACGGCTGATATTAAAGTGGGCGATCAGTTAGTGACTTCGGGTTTAGATTTGCTTTATCCCATCGGTTATCCATTGGGTACCGTGACTAGTGTTAATACGAATACCGGCGATTTGTTTGCCTCTATTTCTGTAACCCCCACAGCAGAAATTAATCAGAGTCGACAAGTATTATTAATGTGGTTACCTGCGCAAGCTGTCTATTCTGAAGCAAAAGCCGATTTAAAAGCGATTAAGAAGGAGAAGCAGCAAGCCATTCAAGGCGCTGCGAATAATATTACATATTAGCCTTCGCCCCTCTCCCGCTTGCGGGAGAGGGGCTGGGGGAGAGGGCATTAAAATAGAGATCAACATATGATGACTGAACAACCCAATCATTCGTTAGGTTTAGTTTTTATAAGCTTGCTTACCGCGCTTTTGCTACAAGTATTGCCTTTACCTGCGTGGAGTAATTCATTTCGTCCAGATTGGATATTACTGGTGGTATTGTGCTGGATTATGCTCATGCCTTGGCGTATTAACGTGGGTATAGCATGGTTGATGGGATTTATTTTAGATGGTTTAAGTGGCAGCTTATTAGGGGAGCACGCGTTGGCGCTACTCATCCCTGCGTTTATCATGAGCCATTGGCAACGACGATTTTTTCTTTTCCCCGTGTGGCAACAAGCACTACTGATCGGTGTGATGGAGGGAATCTACAAATTAACCATTCTGGTGATCCAAGGCGCTATCGGGCAACCTCCTGTTGGAGCTGAGTATTGGTTTTCTATTGGCACGACCATTTTGTTATGGCCATGGATACAAGCTGTGCTAACGGTGCAACAAGCTCGTAAAGCGGCGAGAACTTAAAGGTATTGAGCATTGAGCATTAAAAAAAAGCTAACCCTTATTTTACGTCGATTGATTTATGTTGTTTCTTGCCTAGTCATATTATTTGCTATCTTGGTTGCCGTAGCTCGCGCTTTTACTCCGATTCTCAACCAACATCGTACCGAACTCACTGACTTCATCAGCAAAAATATACAAGCCCCGGTGCAGATTGCTCAAGTAAGCGGAACTTGGCATTGGTTACAGCCTACTATTAAACTTAAACAGGTAAAACTGCTTGAGCCAGCCAGTAAATCAGTAGCGATGGAAATAAAAGAAATTGATGTCGGTATCAATTTATTTAAATCACTTCGATACTGGTCATTGCGACCGGGAGATATTGTGATTAATGGGACATCACTGTCTTTTATCGAAAATAATAAGGGGCATTGGTCTTTACAGGGATTGTCTTCATCCAACACGGAAAAGAACACCAATTCACTTCAGTTTAATACCTTAAGTCAATTGTTGAATGGAAGTCGGATTAAGCTGCAAGATGTGAGTATTATTTTACATCAACGCCATCACAAAGCAGTCACCTTATCAGTCAGCAATCTAAAGCTACGCGTTACCGACCAAGAACTTAGCTTGTATAGCCAAAAAGCAAGCTTGAGTTTTCCGGATATGTTTCGAGAAAAATTAACCATTTCACAGATTGATACCACGCTCTTATGGGAACATCAAACGCGAGGTTGGATGTTTGAAGCACCGGCTATTTATGTCGAAACTCCAGAGAGTGTCATTCATGCGAAATTAAGTTTCTTATCTCCCGATAATGCACAAGAATCCTCCGTGATTGATTTAACAGCAGACGTGGCTATTTCACAGTTAGATCAACAGGGCATTAATAAATATTTACCGGTAGGTGTTTTATCAACGACAGTCACTGAGTGGTTAGATACCAATGTATTAAAACTGGGAAAAACACAAGCGTCATTAATTTTGCGTGGTCCGGTTAACGACTATCCTTTCGAAGATAAGAAAACAGGTGAGTTTAGTATTAAGTCACAATTTAGTGATACAGACATGCAAATATCTGAAGGTTGGCCGGTTGCAACAGGCTTGCAAGGGACCATGTTATTTGCTGGTCGTTCCATGGATATTCAAGCGAAGGGCGGTACGGTGGTGGGATTGAAAGTGCAGCAAGCGCGAGCGCAAATTCCTTATATGGGGGATGAAAAACCAACGGTGTTAACCGTGACAGCGAAAGCAGAGGGTGATGCCGAGGCGGCACTAAAATTTTTACACGCATCGCCGTTAAAAACGTATTTGCAACAAGGTTTGGAAACTGCACAAATGCAAGGACCCATTACTACGGCACTCTCTTTATCTATACCTTTAGCACAAGCAGATGATCAAGAGCCTGTGGTACAAGGCACAGTGAATTTGCAACAAGTGGATGCTAACTTTCCCGCATGGAATGTACATATTAAGCATTTGCAAGGGCCGTTGCAGTTTTCTGAAAAAGGATTGTCTAGTCCATCGATGACAGGACAATTTCTCGGCACGCCGTTAACATTATCCATAGCAGCGCCTAATCAAAAAAATAAAAATAGCACCGTGATCGCATTATCCACTACGGCGGATTTAGCGGTTTTAGAAAGTCAATATCATTTGCCCTTATCTGCAATTGCTCAGGGTAAAACCCTAGTTCATGGTGAAATCACCATTGCTGATAATAAAACCGTGCAAGCGACATTAAATTCAGATTTAAAAGGTGTGCAATTAAAATTACCACAACCTTTTAATAAAGCAGCAGAGGCTAAAACAGAATTAAATATAAAAGCGATGATGATGCCTAAACAACCGACGCAGCTCAGTTTTGATTACGATAAACAAGCGGCAGGTATTTTTAATTTTAATGATACCGCTAAGGGTATGACATTTGCAGCTGGAAATTTGATTCTCGGTGGCGATAAACCCGGTGTCATTGCTCAGACAGGTTTAAAAGTTATTGGTAACTTACCCGTTTGTTCTGTACCAGTGTGGACTTCTGCTTTGGCACAGGTAAAATCGCTAGCAGCGAAAAATGCGCAACCGGCAACAACGTGGCCGTCATGGTTAAATAGTATTATGTTGAATTGTGCCCAATTAGAAATAGGCGGACAAAATTGGACAAATGTCACGGTTTCTATCGCAGATACCACCAGCGCAACGGCTATAACGCTGCAATCTAGTGCAGCACAAGGAACATTGACCTTGCCGCATAATCTGCAAAATAATCCGCTGCAAGTTCAATTTGATCGTCTTTATTTAAATGCTTCAGCTTCCAGCGCTATCTCTGCGCTTAATACTGCTCAATTGCCACAAATAAAATTTGCTATTAATGATTTGAGATTTGTGGAACGTCGTTTTGGTATAGTCAAAGGTAGTTTTACGCCGCAAGGACAATCAGCTACGTTTAATGTATCGATCAATCAAGATCAAACCACTAACGCACAATTAAATGGTGTATGGACCTTTAAACCCAGCGCGACCGATCTTACCGGTATGATCAATAGTACAGACACGTCAAGTACCATGAAGAATTTAGGTTTATCTTCTAATTTAAAAAGTAAGAATGCTCAAATTAAATTAATTTTAAATTGGGCCGGTGCGCCATATCAATTCAGCAGTAGTAAATTAAATGGTTCTGTTAATTTAGATATCAAAGATGGCATGATAGTGGGATTGGATAAAAGCACCGATGCGATGGTGGGTTTCGGTCGAGTGTTAAATTTATTAAGCTTACAAAATTTACCTGGACGTATCAGCAACACCTTTTCCAATGCCAAAGAAAGAGGATTTCCATTTGACACCATATCGGGTAAATTTGCTATTCAACAAGGTAATGCCAATACCAGCAATGCGTTTATAAAAAGCTCGGTCGCTTATATTACTTTTAGTGGTAGCATAGGCTTGGCTACGCAAACGTATAATTTGAAAATGATCGTCATTCCACATCTCACCTCCAGTTTACCGGCCGTAGCCACCATCGCTGGCGGCCCGATTGTAGGCGCTGCGGTTTGGGTGGTTAACAAAGCCGTGAGCCCCGCCGTCGATCGCATTGCACGCTATCAATATCAAATCACTGGTAGCTGGAAAAATCCTCAAGTTCAGAAGATGTAGGCTAGAGTGTGGCATCCTTGTTATCTTCCCTCTCGTCGTCCCGCGGCTTGTCCGCGGGATCCAGTACACATCGCAATCCCCGGATTTCGCTAGTACTCCATCCAAATTATAGGTTAATTAAATTTCTTCTGCGCTGCACCTTCAAAAGTAGCGTAGTTAAAACTATCATTAATTTTGTATTTTATGAATAATTAAATTATTCTTCTTCGGTAAGTTTTTGTTATCATAGAAGAAAGTTCCATACAGGGAATAGGCGAAATTCCTTTAATTGTCCATTTTTGACAAAACGGTGGAAAGGAAGTATACTTTAATTGTCTATTGTTGACTGGTGAATATCATGAAAGTTAAATATCAAGATTCATTTGAATATATCGTATTGAAAAATATAGAAAATACCGACAGTATTGCTATTTTACGAAGTGACTTAACCCAATTGGGTGGTTCTGAGAGGCAGTTAAGTCGGGCATTATCCTCTCTTGTAAAAAAGGGGAAGTTAGCGCGCCTCGGTTACGGTATTTATGCGCCGTTAAGACCCTCTTTATTCAGAAAGGGCGAATCCATTTTGCCTCGTGGTTTTATTGAAATTATGCGGGAGGCGCTCACCAAAATGGGGATACCATGGGCTATTTCAGAGTATGAACGATTATATAATGAAGGACGATCAACCCAGATTCCCGCTACTCCAGTCACCATTATAGGTAAACGTTTTAGACGAAAAGTCAGCTATAAAAATAGGGAATTTCCTTTTGAGCATTCCGTACGATCCCATTAGGTTAGATGCGTTGGTTAGTGAAACTACCGATTTACTGAATCTGGGTAATCCATCCATCGTTGAGAAAGATTTTCACGTAACCAGAGCTATCCATGCAATATCTGAACTGAGTAATGATTATTTTATCTTGGTTTTTCAGGGCGGTACAGCTCTTGCTAAGGCTCACCGTATTGTTGAGAGGATGTCAGAGGATTGTGATTTTCGTATTCATCTAACCGAAGCTGGAGCAAAACTCAGCCTCAATCAGCGACGAAATAAATTACGCGAGTTTCGTGAACAACTTATTATCTATTTTGAGCAATTAGGATTTTCGGCTCCAGATGAGAGTTTTAAGGTTAGAGATGCAGGTAATTATTTCCAATTTGCATTGTTTTATCCCTCTCTATATGAAAAAAATGCGGTACTGAGGCCACATATACAGCTTGAATTTATGGTTATTACCTCAAAGCTACCTATTTCATCGTTACCTATAACAACGTTAATTCAGCAAGTTCTGGGTGATATAGCAGCGCATCCAAGCAAAATGTTGGCGTGTGTTGCTGTGAGTGAAACAGCCGCAGAAAAATGGGTTGCTCTTACAAGGAGAGTGGCAAATGCCCATCGTAAACCAGATATTTTTTCAGATCCGACTCTAGTCAGACATATCTACGATCTCTATTGTATCGAGACTAAAGGAGCAATCGGCCGAGATGTTTATCTATTGATTGATAACCTTATTACCGAAGATATCGACCGTTATAAAAATCAAAATAAAGATTACGCTAATAATCCAATAGAGGAAATTAAGAGCGCGCTGTTAACACTCAAAGAAAGCATCGTATGGGCAAAAAATTGGAGAGATTTTATGCAAGCCATGGTTTATGCCAGAACGACGCCAACTTATGAAGAGGCGCTTGATCATCTTAATTCGCTCAGCGAAAATATTTTTATATCACTGGATAATAAATTAAGTGGTATGCCGTAACCATAGAAAAATTTGTGATAAACTCACTTTAGGTTATTAACCAAAATATTTTAAGGTAAAACACCATGCAAGACAGTATTGACCAGGCCAAGATTTTATTATTTGAACCTGCTGGAATTAACGAGCAAGATCTGGCGCGGGTTTTTTCGCATTTGCAGGGGCGTGCGATTGATGCGGCCGATTTGTATTTCCAAGCGACCTACCATGAAGGTTGGACTTTAGATGATAGTATGATTAAAGATGCGTCATATCAAGTCAATCGCGGTGTGGGTGTGCGAGCAATCAGTGGTGAAAAAACCGGTTTTGCTTATTCGGATGATATTGTGTTATCAGCATTAGATGAAGCCGTGATTGCAGCCCGCAGTATTGCAGCATTAGGGCAATCCGGACAATTAGCTATCGCTACATCTCCAACAAAACGACATCTGTATCCAGCCATTAATCCTTTGCCTTCATTATCTGAACAAGATAAGGTGGCATTGTTGCATCACATTGACCAAGCTGCACGAGCCATGGATTCTCGCATTAAACAAGTGATGACTAGCTTAGCGGGCGTGTATGAAGTCGTATTAATCATGACAGATGGTGGACGCATGGTAGCTGATGTCAGGCCATTAGTGCGTTTAAATGTGCAAGTGATTGCGGAACATAATGGACGCCGCACCACCGGTTACGCAGGCGGTGGTGGACGCACTGATTATCAAATGTTTTTACAGAATGACACTGCATTAAACTACGCGCGTGATGCAGTCAATCAAGCATTAATTAATTTAGATGCGGTTGATGCACCGGCAGGAGAAATGACGGTAGTGTTGGGTCCAGGCTGGCCGGGTGTTTTACTGCATGAAGCGATTGGGCATGGTTTAGAAGGCGATTTCAATCGCAAAGGCACATCGGCTTTTACCGGTCGCATTGGTGAGCGTGTAGCGGCACCGTTGTGTACTATTGTTGATGATGGCACATTAGCAGGAAGACGTGGATCACTTAATATTGATGATGAAGGTAATCCAACACAGCGTACAGTGTTGATCGAAAATGGAATTCTAAAAAATTACATGCAAGACAATCTAAACGCGCGCTTAATGAATACACACACAACCGGTAATGGTCGACGTGAATCTTATGCACATACACCCTTACCACGCATGACGAATACTTATATGTTAGCAGGGCCCTACGAACCGGAAGAAATTATTTCTTCCGTTGAATCGGGTTTATATGCAGTGAATTTTGGTGGCGGGCAAGTGGATATTACTTCAGGTAAATTTGTTTTTTCTGCCAGTGAAGCGTATTTAATTGAAAATGGAAAAATTACCAAACCAGTCAAAGGCGCCACCATCATTGGCAATGGCCCTGATGTGCTAACTCACGTCAGCATGGTAGGCAATGACCTCAAGCTCGACAGTGGCATTGGTATATGTGGTAAAGAAGGACAAAGCGTCCCGGTTGGCGTAGGGCAACCCACATTGAGAGTGGATAAATTAACAGTCGGCGGAACGAGCGGTGGCTGATGGCTCTAGACCCTACATATATTTCACACCGGGACCGCTAAATTGCCAGCTGATAACGCCATTAGCGACCGTGGCAGTTGCTATGAGATAGTCATTTATCATATTGAAGTTATCAACGTTGTTGGGAAAAACGAAAATTTGTCCGCCGCCAATCAATAAAATAAAGGCCACTACACCAGTCGTGGGAGTCATCATACTTTGTGGTACGCCATTTTGACCTGGGCCACAATTATTTAAATTGCCAGTCACTTGATAGCAAACATCAATGGCTTTTTGATAGGGACCTAATGCAGTCACTAATTCAGAATAATGCGCGCGTTGTAAGTAACTTTGATAGGTAGGAATAGCAACAGCAGATAAAATTCCAACTATGGCAAAAGTAATCAGTAATTCGACCAATGTAAAACCTTTAAAACGTAACTGCATAATTATTTTGTTCCAAATAAACGATCGCCAGCATCACCTAAGCCAGGTAAAATATAGCCATGTTCATTTAATTGTCGATCGAGACTGGCAGCGAACACAGTAACGTCAGGATGAATGGAACAAAAACGTTTGACACCTTCTGGAGCACAGACAATACACAGCACGGTGATGCGAGTAATGCCCTCGGCTTTTAATTGGTTTACCGTTTCAATCATAGAACCGCCGGTAGCCAGCATGGGGTCACAAATAAAAAAATGTCGATCAGAGCTATTTTGAGGAATTTTAAAATAGTAACGTTGCGGCTCGAGCGTTTCTTCATTTCGGAATAATCCAATATGTCCCACCCGCGCAGAAGGCATCAATGTTAATAAACTATCCACCATGCCGATACCTGCTCGTAATATAGGCAATATGACTGGTTTTTTTCCAGCCAGAACAGAAGCTTCAAATGATTCCAGTGGGGTACGAATAACACGTTTAGTGAGCGGCAAGTCTTTTGTGGCTTCATAGCCCAAAAATAGGGTAATTTCATCGACTAATTCTTTAAACGTTTTTTTGGAGTTTTTAATATCGCGTAATAGGGCCAACTTGTGTTGGATCAGGGGGTGCTTGACCACACAAAAATTAGGAAACTCGGGATGTTTTTCAATCGGCATGCAGATAATCCTTTATTCAACAATCGGTTGTTTTGAGTTATTATAGCAGTTGTTTAACCATGGTAAATATTTTTTATAGAGAAGCAACAGCATGACGGACAAAAACCTTTCCATTCCTGATCTGACAGATATCTCTGCATGGCGTCAGTTAGCGACAGAAACCATTGCAAAAGCCATTAAAAAAGGTGCAACTGCAGCTGAAGCATCATTATCGAATAGCAAAGGGTTTCAGTTGAATGTGCGTTATGGTGAAGTAGAAAAGCTGGAATTTACTTGTGATACCGGTTTGGGAATTACTGTATATTTGGGGCAGCAAAGCGGTTCAGTCAATATCAATGATCTAAGAGAGGCGGCCATCGATGAAGCGATTACTAAAGCGTTAGCAATCGCGCAATTCACCGGCCAAGATCCGTTTGCCGGTTTAGCCGACAAAACATTAATGGCATATAAATATGCAGATTTAAATTTGTACCATCCCTGGGACATTACGCCAGAGCAAGCGATTGATTTAGCTAAAACCTGTGAGGCCGAAGCACTCAGCATGGATAGCCGCTTGACTAACTCCGAAGGTGCCGGCGTCGCCACGAGTCGAGGCATTCATATTTATGCTAATTCAAATGATTTTAGCGGCGGATATTGCACATCATACCACAGCATCGATTGTTCATTAATTGGTGAACAAAATGGCGCAATGCAAAGCGACGGTGATTATACGGTTGCACGCGATGCGCTCGATTTAATTTCATTGTCGCAATTAGCACGGCAGGCAGCACAACGAACAGTGAATCGTTTAGGCGCACGTTCAATACCCACGGGTAAATATCCAGTGATTTTTAAAGCCGAAGTCGCAAAATCCTTATTAGGACATCTCATGCAAGCGATTTCGGGTGGTGCATTATATCGGCGAGCTAGTTTTTTAGTCGATAAACTCGGTCAACCGATATGCGCCCCGCAGATTATCATAAAAGAAAACCCCCATTTGTTAAAAGGTATGGGTAGTGCACCGTTCGATCAAGAAGGAGTGTTAACTACACCGCGCATCTGGGTTGATCAAGGTATTTTACAAGGCTATGTATTAAGCAGCTATTCTGGCCGGCAAATGGGAATGCCAACGACGGGTAATGCCGGAGGGGTACATAATTTATCGATTCAACCCACACATGATCAATCCTTAGAAGAGTTATTGCGCGCCATGGGAAGTGGGTTATTAGTTACTGAACTGATGGGGCAGGGCGTGAATATCGTTACCGGCGATTATTCACGTGGTGCGTCAGGATTTTGGGTAGAGAACGGAGAAATTGCTTATCCAGTGGAAGAAATTACCATTGCGTCACATCTACAAGATATGTTTATGCAAATCCAAGCGGTGGGAAATGATATTGATATGCGGGGTAATGTTCATACCGGCTCCATTTGGCTAGCCGAAATGATGGTGGCTGGAAGGGAGTCGTAACTTTGTTTTCGTCGTCCCGCGGACAAGCCGCGGGACGACGAGGTGGTAAGATGGGACGACGAGACAGATTACTTTGCTACCTTCGCCAACGTGAGCCAGGTTTTTACAATAGAATCTGGAGTGAGAGAAATACTCATGATGCCTTCATCCATTAACCACTCAGCAAATTCAATGTGGTCAGAGGGACCTTGGCCACAAATCCCTACATATTTATTGAGCTTTTTACACGTAGTAATGACTTTGTGTAATAACGCTTTCACTGCCGGATCGTTTTCATCGAATAAATTAGCAATCACAGCAGAGTCACGATCTAAGCCTAATGTTAATTGGGTTAGATCATTTGAGCCAATTGAAAATCCGTCAAAATATTGCAAAAAGTCTTCTGCCAAAATAGCATTGGAAGGGATTTCACACATCATATAAACGCATAAATCATTTTTACCACGCTCTAAGCCTTGCGATTTAATTATTTCAATCAGTTGCTTTGCTTCATTCACCGTACGTACGAAGGGAAACATAATATGTGCGTTGGTTAAACCTAATTTATCTCTAACGCGTTTAATGGCTTCGCATTCCAATAAAAAACACTCGCGAAAATTACCCATGTTGTAACGTGAACCACCTCGATATCCGAGCATAGGATTTTCTTCATGCGGTTCAAAATCATGGCCCCCTAGTAAATTGGCGTATTCATTGGATTTGAAATCAGAAAATCTTACAATAATCGGCTTCGGATAAAATGCTGCAGCAATAGTCGCAATACCTTCAGTTAATTTTTCAATATAAAATTCAGTGGGTGAGGCATAACCAGCGGTTTTTTTCTGGATTTGTGTTTGTAACTCAGGCGTTAATTCATCAAAGTGTAGTAATGCATTGGGATGAACACCTATCATATTACCAATAATAAATTCTAAACGCGCTAAACCCACACCATCGTTAGGTAAAAATTGATACGTGAAAGCTTGTTCTGGATTAGCTAAATTCATGCATAATTTTAGTGGTAATTTAGGTAGTTGAGTAATCTCAGATTTTGCCACTTCAAATTTTAATAAACCTTCATACACGTGTCCGGTTTCACCTTCGGCACAAGAAACAGTGATAGTCTGTCCTTCTTTGATAGATGAAGTTGCATTACCGCAACCGACAATCGCAGGAATGCCTAATTCGCGAGCGATAATTGCTGCATGACAAGTGCGGCCGCCACGATTAGTGATAATCGCACTGGCTTTTTTCATAATCGGTTCCCAATCAGGATTCGTCATGTCGGTAACCAAAATATCCCCGTTTTTTAACTGTTCCATATCATTCGGATCAGTCAGAAGACGTGCATGACCTTGACCGATACGTTGTCCAACGCTGCGACCAGAAGTGATCACTTTTCCCGTTTCTTTTAATTGGTATTGCTCAAGAACCTGGTGCTTTTTATTGGACTTTACCGTTTCGGGTCGTGCTTGAACGATATAAATTTGATGGTCAACACCATCTTTGGCCCACTCAATATCGACAGCTTTGCCATAATGTTTTTCAATGGTTAATGCTTGACGTGCTAAGGCTAAAATTTCTTGGTCATTCAAACAAAATTGTAATTGTTCTTCAGTGGGTACGGCGATAGTTTCAGTACGATCAATGGCTGTATGGTTAGTTTGATAAATCATTTTTACCGTTTTAGTGCCTAGTTTGCGATAAATAATAGAATCTTTATTCTGTTTCAATGTGGGTTTGTGTACGCAAAATTCGTCAGGATTAACAGCACCTTGCACTAACGCTTCACCCAAACCATATGCAGCCGTAATCAAAATAACTTGATCAAAACCAGACTCGGTATCTAATGTAAAAATCACACCGCTAGCGCCTTTATCGCTACGTACCATTTGCTGAATACCAGCAGACATGGCAATTTTAAGGTGATTGAGATTATGATGTGCGCGGTAGGCGATAGCGCGTTCGGTAAATAAGGAGGCATACACTTTCTTGATAGCAGTTAAAATATTTTCAATACCACTAATATTTAAAAATGTTTCGTGCTGACCCGCGAAAGAAGCATCGGGTAAGTCTTCCGCAGTAGCAGAAGATCGTACAGCGACAGTTTGTTCAGGTTTGAGACCTAATTGAGAGTAAGCGGTTTTTAATTGCGATTCAAAGTCAGAAGCAAACGAGGCGGTAAGTATCATAGTTTGAATTTCATGGCTTGCTTGCTGCAAATCCGTTAAGTTGGTTGTGTTCAGATCATTTAAGCGTTCTGTGATGGCTTTATCTATATCATTCGTAGCCAAAAAATCGTAATAGGCTTGAGCAGAGGTTGCGAAACCCGCGGGTACTGTAATCCCTAACGAAGATAAATGCGTGGTCATTTCGCCTAGCGATGCATTTTTGCCCCCCACTTGAGCAATATCTGAAAGGGTAATCTCGGAAAACTTAAAAATAGTACTCATAGTCTATCCATGTGCCATGCGAGTTAATTATCAAACCTATAGTATAGCAAGGTTTTTCTGCCAGACTATTTATAATAGAGTCCTTAAGATCCTGCCAAGGCAATGAGGGCCGCTTTTAAGCGCTCGTCTTTAGTAGAAACAGCGAGCTCTAACAGCATTTTCCGATTGGCGTTGGACATTTTTCGCCCAGGCAAGGTGATTTTTGAAGGTTCGGTCGTCTTTAATGTTTCAGGTGCGACACATACCTCAATTCCAGCCAGACCAGCGAAACGGGGTTGTTGTCTTAGAGTTGATAATAACTCGGGTAAATAGAAACGCAGTTTGGTGGCCCAAACCGGGCTATCCACGGCCAATACCAGCTTGCCTTGACGTAGATTTGCCACTTGGCAATGGTCGACCAAGGGAGATGTTAGATACTGTTTGACGAAGATATTTAAGTCATGCAGCTTATTTACCTTATCAAGCAAGGTCTTGTATTGATTTTGCCCGGATTCTAGCAAAATTTCGAAGGTTTTTTTGGTTTTTATGGCCATAAGCGGTATCATTGGAGGTTAAAAAATATTAATTATTCTCACTGTACCATAAAGGAAAGTTCATGGCATTAGCAAAATTTATCCGTAATCTATTAGGTAGCCGCAATGACCGCGTGCTAAAACAACTTAGAAAGCATGTTGAAAAAATTAATGCATTAGAACCTAATTTTCAGCAACTGACCGATGACCAGCTTAAAGCCAAAACAGCGGAATTCAAGCAACGTCTATCCAACGGCGAAACACTCGATTCATTATTATTTGAAGCCTTTGCTACGGTGCGTGAAACATCGCGCCGCATATTAAAAATGCGACATTTTGATGTGCAATTAATTGGTGGCATGGTTTTACACAACGGTAACATTGCAGAAATGCTTACCGGTGAAGGTAAAACGTTAGTAGCGACCTTACCTGCTTATCTCAATGCTTTATCAGGCAAAGGTGTGCATATCATTACTGTGAATGATTACCTAGCACGACGTGATGCAGCCTGGATGGCGCCGATTTATAATTTTTTAGGCATGACAGTCGGTGTCAATATTCCTAACATGACACAACCAGAAAAACATGCCGCTTATGCTGCTGATATTACTTACGGTACCAATAATGAATTTGGTTTTGATTATTTGCGCGATAACATGGCATTTTCGCTGCCAGACAAAGTACAACGCGGCCAATATTATGCGATTGTCGATGAAGTCGATTCCATTTTAATTGATGAAGCACGTACACCGTTAATTATTTCTGGACAGGCAGATGAAAGTTCAGAGATGTATCGACGGATTAATTTAATTGTGCCAAAACTGATTAAACAAGAAGCCGAAGGTAGCGTGAGTGATTACACGGTTGATGAAAAAACCCGACAAGCTTATTTAACCGAAGACGGACATCAGCGTGTCGAGCAATTATTATCAGAAGCTGGACTAATGCAAAACGGTCATAGCTTGTATGATGCCGTCAATGTGACCTTGATGCATTATCTCACGGCAGCTTTGCGTGCGCATGCCCTGTATCATAAAGATGTTGATTATATTGTAAAAAATAATGAAGTGATCATCGTTGATGAACACACAGGACGTTTAATGCAAGGACGTCGTTGGTCTGATGGTTTGCATCAAGCGATTGAAGCAAAAGAAGGAGCAACCATACAAACAGAAAGCCAAACTTTAGCATCGATTACGTTCCAAAATTATTTCCGTCTATATGATAAGTTAGCCGGGATGACAGGTACGGCCGATACCGAAGCTTATGAGTTCCATCAGATTTATGGTTTAGAAGTGGTGGTGATACCGCCCAATAAACCCGTGCATCGAAAAGACAGTTCCGATAAAATTTACATCAAAGCCAATGCTAAATTTCAAGCGATTATCGATGAAATTTTGGAATGTCAACAACGCAATCAACCTGTATTGGTAGGTACTACATCGATTGAAACATCAGAATTTTTATCGAATTTACTAAAGAAAAATAAAATTCAACATGAAGTATTGAATGCGAAACAACATGAACGTGAAGCGCATATTATTGCACAAGCAGGGCGACCCGGTGCAGTGACGATCGCAACCAACATGGCGGGTCGTGGTACCGATATCGTATTAGGGGGTAGCCTCGATGCGGAATTAGCGGCATTAAAAGATGCGACACCTGAACAAATGGAAGCGGTGCGCACGGCATGGCAACAACGACATGATTTAGTAGTAGCTGCGGGTGGCTTGCATGTGTTGGGTACTGAACGACACGAATCACGTCGTATTGATAATCAATTGCGTGGTCGATCAGGACGTCAAGGTGACCCGGGTAGTAGTCGTTTTTATCTTTCCATGGACGATAACTTACTGCGTATTTTTGGTGGTGATCGCTTAGCGAGTATGATGCAGCATTTAAATGTTGAAGAGGGCGAAGCGTTAGAATCGTCCATGCTATCGCGTGTTATTGAAAAAGCGCAGCGAAAAGTGGAGGGCCACAATTTTGATATTCGTAAGCAACTTTTAGAATTTGATAATGTCGCTAATGAACAACGTAAAGTGATTTATCAACAACGTGATGAACTTATGGCTGTAGATAATGTTGCGGACACTATTCAAGCTATATTAAGTGATGTAGTAGAAAGTGTAGTGCATGATCATGTGCCAGAAAATAGTTTTTCAGAGCAATGGGATATACCATCATTAACCTCGCAATTAGTGAGTGATTTCGGTGTGCGTTTAGAATTGCAAAAATGGTTAGACGAAGATCAAAATCGCGATGAAAAAGCCATTCAGGAATATGTCTTTGCTGCTATGCAGCGTCGTTATGCCGATCAAGAAAAATCCTTTGGTGATGCAATGATGCGACATCTGGAAAAAACTTTCTTGTTGCAAAATTTGGATATGCATTGGAAAGAACATTTAGCCGCTATGGATCATTTACGACAAGGCATCCATTTACGTGGTTATGCGCAGAAAGATCCGAAGCAAGAATACAAGCGTGAATCGTTTGAATTATTCGCGCAAATGCTCAATAGCTTGCGACATGAAGTAATTAGTGCATTGTGTTTGGTGCAAATGCAAGCGCCAGACATGTTGCCGGATCCTAAAAACGTTAATGAACAACCCATTCCTTCTGAACCGGGAAGTCGAAATGCACCATGCCCATGCGGTTCAGGTAAAAAATACAAGCATTGTCATGGAGCCGTACAATAGTATGACGATTAAACATGTGGTTATTGGGATTGTTTTTAATGCACATCAACAAGTTTTAGTGGCAGAAAGACCGCTAGGCAAACCGTATGCAGGTTACTGGGAATTTCCCGGCGGTAAAGTTGAGACTGGCGAAACTGCTCAACAAGCTTTGGCGCGTGAGTTGTGGGAAGAGGTCGATATTACTATTGACCCTTTGGCTATTACGCCTTTAATCCAAGTGCGGCAAACCTTACCTGAGGATATATTTTGGCTGGATACATGGATTATCAAGCAATTTCAAGGTGAACCTAAGCCTAAAGAAAATCAGCAATTAAAGTGGACATCATTAGATACTTTAACTCAATTACAATTTCCTCCAGCAAATGAAATGATCATCGAGCGATTGTTGGCAGAGTTTTGTATCGCACCTTAATGTAGCCTGGATTCCGCTGCGCTGCATCCAGGCTACGATGGCTTCCAGCTTTGAGATTTATATAACACAAAGACTGAGCTGAAACTCAATATCATGGTGGGTTTGTACGGAGCGGCGATGGAAGTCGGCATTATAGAAATAAACCGATAAACGGTGTTTGCCGGCACTGATTTCTGGGAATACATTGATGTGCTTATTCAAGGCTACCCGAATCAATTGACTCGGTGCGAAGGGATCGATGGTCATTTGATAAAAACCACCTTTGGCAACTTGCGGTTGTAATTGGCCGCTGTCACGAATTAAATCCAATAACAGCCGCACTAATTCTTTAATATCATCTAATTGAGCGAACCAATGCTCAATCGTGGCTGCTCGCTCAGTGGAAGGCAGCGTATTCCAATAATGGTAAATGGGAATATCAAAACTACAGGTACCAGCGGGGCTCATCAAATGTTGGCGAATGCTACCTAAAAACTCATCATCGCGTAATGACTGAGCCAAACGCCCATTACCAGCTAGGATCTGGCGTAGTACCGCTTCAAGTTGCTCTAATAAAGGTTTTAGTTTTATATGATTAACACCAGGAATTAATTGTAGTTTAGTTAAATTATTTATGTAACGTTGAATTTCTTTGGTGAGCTTACTGCGTAAATCAGGTCTATCTAACAAGTTTAGGATATCGCACAAAGCAATTAACGACGTATGTGAATCCCATGGAGTACTGCGTTTAGTTAGATGCTCGCTCATTTGTATGAGATATTCTAGCTTGAGCAAAATGCGAGTAATTTCATTGAGGGGTTGTTCATAAATAATCATATGCAAAATTCATCTATTTTAAAGTTATTATCAGTATACTGGAATTGTAGCAACTATCCAGTAAATTCGTCGTCCCCCGGCTTGTTCGCAGGATCCAGAACGTATCGACACGACATGGGTCCCGCGGACAAGCCGTGGGACGACGAGGTCATGAAACGAGTTATTTATTCGCCAGAGCGAGATATTTTTTATGTAATGCTAAAACCTGCTGTTGTAAATGCTCTACATCCGAGTCATTTATAATCACATCATCTGCCACGTTTAAACGCTTTTCTCGGCTGGCCTGGCTTTGCATGATATGACGTACATGTTCAGCAGAAATATGATCACGCTTCATGGCACGAGTAATTTGCAAGTCTTCAGGACTGTCTACCACTAATACTCGCTGTATTATAGGATTGGGTTTTGTTTCAGCCAATAGAGGAATCATAACAATACAATAGGGGGTGTTTAGGGCGTTAATTCGCTTTGTTGCTTCATCTCGGATTAGAGGATGTAGTAAGTATTCTAACCAGTTACGCGCTAGAGCATTCTTAAAGATATGCTCACCTAACGTTTTTCGATTGAGGCTGCCATCGGGGAGTAACATATGGCTGCCGAAATGCTGTGCAATTTGTTCTAACGCAGGTTGTCCAGGGGCAACTACTTCGCGGGCGATCTCATCGGTATCAATAATAGGAATGCCTTGAGCACGGAAAATTCCGGCAATGGTTGATTTTCCTGCCCCAATTCCTCCCGTCAGCCCAATGACTAGCATAATAAACACTCCAATTATTATCATTTGTCATGCGCAGCCTGCGCTGGCATGACAAACCGCATACCTAAAAAAGCTGCTCCCAGCCCAACCAATGCAATAATGTATCGCCCCACAGTAAGCATACCCATCCAGCGATAGCGAGGAATGGACCAAAGGGAATGGGATTTTCGCGCCGTATTTTACCCGCGGCAATCAAACCAATTCCAATGATGGCACCTAAAAAAGAAGACAGCAACAAAATGGGCAGTAAATAGATCCAGCCCAGCCAGGCGCCCAGTGCGGCTAATAACTTGAAATCACCATGACCCATTCCTTCACGCTGGCTGACTAACCAGAATGCTTTAGCCACAATCCATAAACAAAGATATCCAGCAATCGCACCATACACAGCGGAGGTAATATCAGTGAAAATATTTTGTGTGTTGATTAACAGTCCTAGCCATAATAAAGTTAATGTAATTTGATCCGGTAATAGCTGTTCATCTAAATCAACAAAAATCAGTGCGATCAAACTCCACGTGAAGATCAAGGCAAAAATAAGCTGATACGACCAACCAAAATACAACACGAGTAATAACGCCGAAAGAGCGCTGATGATTTCAACCAACGGATAACGCGGTGATATTTTTATCTGACAAAAAGGACATTTACCACGTTGCCAGCAATAACTGATGAGTGGAATATTGTGCCAAGCTTTAAGCGATTGTTTGCAATGAGGGCAGTGTGAGCGGGGCAGAAGCAGGTTGATTTTTTCTTGTGGGCTTTGTTTTTCATTTAACTCAGCGAGAAACGATTCACATTGTGCTCGCCATTGACGATACAGCATATGTGGAAGACGATAAATGAGCACGTTGAGAAAGCTACCAATTAGAAGGGCAAAGATAAATAAAAGTATTGTATTTAAAAAAGGAGATGAAAAATAACTGTCAAACATCATAATCGATTGCCTAAAATAAAAAATTTATTTTCCAATAACTGCACCCATGCGGAAAATGGGTAAATACATGGCAATCACTAAACCGCCAATCAAAACCCCCAGTATCACCATAATAACTGGCTCTAACAAACTGCTTAACCCCGCTACCGCATTATCCACTTGTTCTTCATAAAAGTCAGCCACTTTAGCTAACATAAACTCAAGTGAACCTGATTCCTCGCCTACAGCGATCATTTGTACCACCATAGTAGGGAAGATATTGGTATTTTTCATGGCATAATTAATGGTTTGTCCGGCGGCTACTTCTTCACGAATTTGCAAAATGGCATTGCTATAAATACTATTCCCCGCTGCCGAAGCCACAGCTTGTAAAGCATCAATTAAAGGTAAACCCGCAGCAAAAGTAGTTGATAAAGTCCGCGCAAATCGCGCAACGGCAGCCTTATGCATTATGGGTCCAATCACAGGGAAACCTAATATAAAACGATCTACTCGTTGCACAAACTCAGGCGAACGTTTATATAAGCGAAGTAGTCCCCAAATGGCAGCACCAATACTACCGAAAACCAACCACCAATATTTTTGCAGAAAATCAGAAGCTTTGACGACTATCAATGTAGGTAAAGGGAGTGAGGCACCAAAACTAGAAAATACGGTCTGAAATTTAGGGACCACAAAAATTAACAATATAGCCGTAATAAATAATGAGATAGTAATAACAGCAGCGGGATAAAAAAGCGCTTTTTTAACTTTTCCTTTTATAGCTTCCACTTTTTCTCGATACGATGCTATCCGAGCTAACATGGTATCCAGTGTTCCAGATTGTTCACCAGCTGCGGCAAGATTACAAAATAAACTATTAAAATACAGTGGATTACTGCGTAATGCATTAGAAAAAGTGGAGCCGGATTCAATCTCTACTCTCATTTGATTGAGCAATGTTTTGAATGCGGGATTTGTTTGTCCTCGTTCAAGAATATCTAGCGCTTGCACAATCGGTATGCCTGCACCCAACATAGTGGAAAGTTGGCGAGTAAAATTGGCGATATCGACGGATTTAATTTTTGGTTTTTTAAAACCACCAAACAGCGGAGGGTTTTTCTTTTTTATTTTGCTGACAACTAAACCCTGACGCCTTAATTCAGCTTTCGCAAGTGTCATAGACAAGGCTGTCATTTCACCCGATACAGTAGTGCCAGCTTTGTTTTTGCCTTGCCATATAAATGTAGATACCAACTTCTCTGTTGCCATTAGACTTCCCGAGTGACGCGATTAATTTCTTCCAGACTCGTTATGCCAGCTTTGACTTTCAATAAGCCACCACGACGTAAAGTTATCATACCTTGTGCTATGGCTTTTTCTGCTAATTGCATGGAGTTACCACCCGCCATAATAATTTGTCCAATCTCAGGTGTTACATTAAGCATTTCGTAGATCCCAACCCGTCCAGCGTAACCGCCTCGGCATTGTTCACAACCATTGGGATTATTGGTATAGATGACTAAATCCGTTAATTCGGTATCTTCAAAACCCTCTTCTTTTAATGCTGCGGGAGGAATAGTTTGCACTTCTCTGCAGTTTAGGCATAAACGTCGCGCCAAACGTTGCGCGACGATCAAATTTACCGAAGTAGCAATGTTAAAGGGAGCTACGCCCATATTAACCAATCGAGTCAAAGTTTCAGGGGCGCTGTTGGTATGCAGGGTAGAAAGGACAAGGTGTCCGGTTTGTGCTGCACGAATAGCAATTTCAGCGGTTTCTAAATCACGGATTTCGCCCACCATGATGATATCGGGATCTTGTCGTAAGAAAGCCCGCAGTACCAGCGAAAAATCCATCCCAGCTTTCATATTGATATTGACTTGGTTAATGCCAGGAATTTGAATTTCCACCGGATCTTCAATGGTACAAATATTACATTCTGAGGTATTCAAAATATTTAAAGCCGTGTATAACGAAACAGTTTTCCCGCTACCCGTTGGGCCAGTGACTAACATCATGCCTTGTGGACGACTAATTACCTCTAAAAACAATTTTTGTTGTTCTGGCTCATAACCTAGTTGCTCAATACCGACTTGTAATTTGCTGGGATCGAGAATCCGAATCACTACTTTTTCTCCGTAAGTGGTTGGGCAGGAGTTGACGCGGAAATTAATCGCTAGTTTTTTAGATAAGGCCATATTAAAGTGACCATCTTGCGGTACGCGGCGTTCGGAGATATCCATGCGCGCCATCACTTTTATACGTGCTGTAATGCGATTAGCTAAATTTAAGGGAGGATTAGCTGCTTCATAGAGAATGCCATCACGGCGAAAACGAATGCGATATATTTTTTCATACGGTTCGAAGTGAATATCAGAAACCCCTTTTTTTATGGCATCTAATAAAATTTTATGTACAAACCGTACAATAGGCGCATCCTCTGCTTCAGATAACGTGACGGCTTCAGCTTCTTGCTCGGTTCCGATATCAATTTCTTCGAGGTCACTATCGTTGATATCACCTAATGTAAATGTTTCTTGCTGATTCAGAGTATCATCAATCAATTGTAATAATTTATTTTCTTCAACCACAATGGCGTGGATTTTTAATCCGGTATGAAAACGAAACTCGGTAATAGCCGTCATATTACTAGGATCAGATATAGCGACATATAATCGATTGCCGCGACGAAATAAAGGGATAGCACGATGTTTGTTAATTAATTTTTCGCTTACCAAGCCTTGAGGTAAAGTTTCTTTATCAATAGCCTGTAAATCAATCAAGGGTATGCCAAAATCAACTGCTGTAGCCATAGCTACGGTTTGAGCATCAACAATATGGTTGTTAATAAGATAAGAAGTTAAAGAAACTTGTTGATCATGCGCAGCTTTATCTGCTCGTTTAGCGGTAGTTTCGTCAATAATATTCTGGTCAACTAAGCGTCGTGCCAGACTATTTAATGTTGTACTATCTGTTGTTGGCATAGGTGATCTTGATAAAAATTTATAACCCTTATCACGTTAAACGTAATAAGGGTTAAAATGTTGAACCACCGAACATCCTAGTCGGGTGCTCTTCTATCGAAGAACCCCCAAGACTAGATATTAACCGTTACACACACCCGCAGCCAAGCAAGTACCACCAACAGTCCAGGTAAGTGTACCTGCGTTATAGGTTGGAGTTAATGTATAGGTATAAGAAGTACCGCCTGCAGTACCTGTGGCAGTGATTACACCGTTAGCAACTGTAACAGAGGTAACGTTACCTACTGCACCAGTTGCAGCAGGGATGCCGTTGGTACCATTATTGCAACCAGTGACTGTGCCCAAACTTTGGGCGCAAGCAGCAACGTTAGATTCTAGCGAAGCGCCGGCTTGTACGGTTTCTGTGAAACGTGCACGGTTGGTATAGCCGATGTAAGACGGAATCGCAATCGCCGCCAGGATACCAACAATAGCGATAGTGATCATTAACTCTATCAATGTAAAACCCTTCTGGCTAGGGCGATTAATTTGCATCATCATCTTAACTCCATCAAGAAAATTTACTGCTTCACTTAACACTCTTAATAACAGTAGGATTACCATCTTAAGGTGACCCTTACCTCAAAATCGTTGAGCGATTTCGTATAATACGAACCCTCGATCCCTCTCTTATCAGTATAAATATAACTGGTTGTTTATACAAATAGAAACGCTATATTTTTTAAATAAATTCACAGAAAGAGCTAAAAAGTTTTCGGTTTTGCTTAAATTTCAACCAGATAAATAAAGTTTAAGTCATTTATGATGGTTTTCTGAATTGTTTATCCAAATCTTGCCAACAATCTAGGTAATTTTTCTGCAATACCAACGAGTTAAGTGCTAAAGTTGTTGGTTGCCAAACGTAGTAACTTTCAAACATAAACGCTAAGGTATTGGGATAATACAACGGTTTTAGTTCGGTTTGAGTTGCTTGATCGTAGGCTGCTTTATCCGGTCCATGTGCAGATAAGCAATTATGTAAACTCGCGCCACCCGGTAAAAAGCCTTCTTCTTTAGCATCATAACGCCCACGAATTAATCCCATAAATTCACTCATGATATTACGATGATAATAAGGAGGACGAAAAGTATGTTCAGCCACCATCCAACGTGGGGGGAAAATAACGAAATCAATATTAGCGATACCGGGTAAACTAGACGGTGAGGTTAACACAGTAAAAATAGAAGGATCCGGATGATCAAAACTGACAGTATTTATTGTATTAAACAAAGCGAGATCATATTTATACGGCGCGTAGTTTCCGTGCCAAGCCACTACATCAAAAGGCGAATGTTTAATCTGCGTTTGCCAGAAATGACCTTGAAATTTAGTGAGTAATATAAAATTATCTTCTTGCTCTTCATAAGCAGCAACCGGTATTTGAAAATCGCGCGGATTGGCTAAACCATTTGCGCCAATAGGTCCTAACTCCGGTAACTGAAAAGGCAAGCCATAATTTTCACACACATATCCACGCGCTTGAGCGTCGAGTAATCGCACTTGAAATTTTATTCCGCGTGGAATGACAGCAATTTCACCAGGATGTAATTCAAGAATACCTAATTCAGTACGCAGTTGTAGCCCACCTTCTTGTGGCACAAATAATAAATCCCCATCGGCATTATAGAAAAAACGATCTGTCATTGAGAGATTAATAGCATAAAGATGTGCAGCTGCACCGATACGTTGGCATAAATCGCCATGCATGGCGTAGGTGATCAAGCCATCGATAAAGTCGGTTGGCTTTTGGGGATAAGGCAGAGGATCCCAACGCAACTGGGTGGGATCGACAGGATCCGCTGCACCCATACGGCTTAACCAGGTAACAGCGGCAGCATAATGTGAAAATTTGTCATGCATGACCGAAGGTTGAATGCGGTAAAGCCAACTACGAAGATTGTGTTTGCGCGGCACGGTAAATGCAGTGCCGCTGAGTTGTTCGGTATACAAACCCAAAGGGACATGCTGGGGTGCATTTTGTCCTTGCGGCAAAGCACCGGCAACGGCTTCAGTAGCGAAGTGATTGCCGAAACCAGTTTGGTAGTGCAAATGTTTCATATGATAACCTATTAATTAACGTAGCCTGGATGCAGCGCTAGCGGAATCCGGGATCGTTTCATCGCGTTAACAACAAAGCTTGAGGCGTTGTTACGGCGATTTTCAATTTCTGTTGCTTGATCATCGATTGCATCTCAGGCAAAGTATTTGCTGGAATCACCAAAAATACGCCGCGTTTAGTTTTTTTCATGGTTTGCCAAAAAAACGGCGTGCTCACCACCCAACCAGAAGCATTTTGATGGAGTGCGCCGTATTTAGGTGCATCGGCCCAATCTAACATGACAGTACTGGTCTGCAATTGTAAACCTAATTCAGGATAGTAATGTTTATAAGCCGCGATGACATCGGTGGGTTGTTGATGTGACTCGATGTAGTGAACAATCGGTTGAATCGAATCTTGGCGAATAATAGGCAAAGCACTGATTAACGCTAATGTCCAAACAACGCCGGTTATAGTAAAAACATAAGCGGCATGCTTGAGGCTAGAGCGTGTTAAAGCAATATAGCATGCAATACCGCCTACTAAAAACAAGACATATAAGCTCCAGAATAAAATAATAGTTTCGCTCGTTGGTTTTAGATCGCTATTAAACTGTATGGTTTCACCAGAAAGTAAAACAAAAATCGAGGTAAGGATAAGTAGCGTAATGATCAGTAAGTCTCGATCCTGTTTTAATGCACCAGGATTAATATTATCCCAACAAAGATTAAAAGTTTTGCTGAAGGCTAATGCGAGAGCGGGAGTTAATAAACTCATCCATAAAAGGTTTTGTGAACTGATACCGAGCAAATAAATAAAGGTACAAATCACCCAAATAAAAATGAATACACCTAAGGGTTTATTAAATCGTTCTTCCCAAGAATCGGGTTTGGCCGTTAAATAACTTAAATTTAACAATAAAGACCAGGGCAGTAATGCTGCGAAGCTACCAAAAACAAGGATTGTAATCGTTTGTAAAGGATTACGGAAATGATCAAAATAGTTAAAAAAGTGCGAAGTAACAAAATAGTAATATAAAAATTCAGGATTTTGTTTTTGTGCGAAGTAATACCATGGACAAGCAATCAAGATAAATAAAACTATTCCACGAATGGAAAATAAAGATTTAAACAAGACTGGCAATTGCAATGCTCGACAATAGATTAGCGCAACAATTAAAGGCAACACAATTCCGGCGATACCTAACAATAAGCAATTGAGAGCGGATACCACCCAAAATGCCACGATTAACCAGCCTCTGCTGACATCAGATTCTACAAAGCTGGCAGCAAATAGACTACAAAAACTACCTGCTAATAAGACTGTACCGATGACATAAGGGCTAGCAGCATCTGCGCCAGTTAAAAATAATAGACCACTGCCGAGCGTTGCAGCGCATAACCATCCCATACGACGTTTAGCATAAGCTCGGCCAAAACAATACAACATCACCACACCGATGATGGCAAACATGCCGGGCCAAAAACGGGCAGCAAAAGTCGTTACTCCAAATACTTTATAACTGATGGCGGTAAGCCAATAAAAAAGTGGCGGTGAATCGAGCTGGACAACACCATTCAGAGTTGGAGTTACCCAATTATGATTAAGCAACATTTCGCGAGCGACTTCTAATAATGCTAGTGAGTCAGGCCTAGCCAGTGGGCGTAGATAGCTAAAAATGACTAAGATGGCGGCAAAGCCGGCAATTAAAATTGAAATATCAGTCAACCAATGGTTATTGGATGGTTGGGATTGGGCGGCAGTTGCTTCTTGCATAATGTTCATCCTTGCGCAAAATGGTAGTTCTTTAAAACGAACTGGGGTACAATCATCTACTTTATACTCTTTAGTAGAGAGAAATCAATAAGGATTGAATAATCACGATGACACAAAATTTTCTTGAATTTGAACGTCCTGTTGCCGAATTACAGGCAAAAATTGAGGAATTACGCATGGTAGGGGCGGGTGCTGATTTGTCAGAAGACATCAAACGATTAGAACAAAAAAGCCGTGAGCTGACTCAAAAAATCTGCGCCGATTTGCAGCCCTGGCAGATAACCCAAATGGCTCGTCATCCAGATCGGCCGCACACTCTGGATTATATCCCATTGATTTTTAAAGATTTTAATGAGTTACATGGCGATCGACATTATGCCGATGATAAAGCCATTGTCGGCGGTATTGCCCGTTTGAACGACAAGCCGGTGATGATTATTGGTCATGAAAAAGGTCGTAAAACCAAAGAAAAGGTGGTTCGTAACTTCGGTATGGCTAATCCAGAAGGTTACCGCAAAGCCTTGCGTTTAATGGACATGGCAGAACGCTATCATTTACCTATTTTCACCTTTATTGATACGGCAGGGGCTTATCCTGGCATTGGGGCCGAAGAGCGTAATCAGAGCGAAGCTATTGCTCGCAATTTATTTGTCATGTCGCAACTGCGCACACCAATTATTTGTACAGTTCTTGGTGAGGGCGGCTCCGGCGGTGCTTTAGCGATTGGCGTTGGTGATTGTGTACTCATGTTACAGTACAGTATTTACTCAGTTATTTCGCCAGAAGGGTGTGCCTCTATTTTGTGGAAGAGTGCCGACAAAGCACCCGAGGCTGCGGCGGCGATGGGATTAGATGCAGGGCGCGCGAAGCAATTAAAGTTAATTGATGATGTGATCCCTGAGCCATTAGGCGGTGCGCATCGTGATATCTCCGCTATGGCGAGCACCTTACAACAAGTCCTGACTGCCCGTTTGAATGATTTACAAGCTATGCCGATGGATCAATTGCTCGAACGTCGTTATCAACGTCTCATGGCTTATGGTCGTTAATTCTACCCTGACACAACATTTATCACACCTGCCGGTTTCTTGTCGGCGGGTGTATGTCGGTTACAGTGGTGGTTTAGATTCTTCCGTTTTATTGCATGCACTAGTTACAGCTAACATGGTTACACCGGTGCGTCAGATTATCGCTATTCACATTCATCATGGTTTAAGTCCGCATGCTGATGCATGGACAGCACATTGTCAAACCGTCACTCAGCAATTAAACATTCCGCTGCAAATTGTGCGAGTCGACGCTAAAGCCGGAACAGGGCAGAGCCCGGAAGCAGCAGCGCGTGCAGCACGTTATAAAGCGTTCGCCGATATTATTCAGACTGATGATGTATTGATGCTAGCGCATCACAGCGATGATCAAGCAGAAACTTTTTTATTGCAATTATTACGTGGGGCAGGGGTGCGCGGATTATCTGCTATGCCAGCGTTTATTGAATTCGCGAGCGGTTGGTTAAGTCGGCCCTTATTGTCACTTTCTCGACAACAATTGCAGACCTATGCTACGGAACAGGGTTTACGTTGGATCGATGATGAAAGCAACGACAATACCGATTTCGATCGTAATTATTTACGACATCACATTATGCCGTTGCTCAATGCAAGATGGCCCGCTGCAGCAGAGTGTATCTCTCGCAGTGCATCTCATTGCGTCGAAGCGGATGGTTTGATTCAGGAATTGGCGACGATAGATTATGTGAGTGTGGTTGTGCAGTCTCCTTTCCTTCTCTCTACGCCGCAAGATTGCGCTTTCCGCAGTCAACAAACACAACTCGACATCCAAAAACTAACGCAGCTCGATGAGCCTCGTCAACGCAATCTCCTCCGCTATTGGCTACATCAGCTTAATCTCCCCATGCCATCCGCCAAAAAACTGCAACAAATTTTACAAACGGTGATCCACAGTCGCCACGATGCCACCCCAATAGTCAATTGGCCCGGCGCAGAAGTCCGACGCTTTCGTCATCATCTTTACGCCATGCCGCCATTACCATTACATGATGTTACGTGGCAATGTGAATGGGATGTGCAACGAGATTTAGTTTTACCAGCGGATATCGGTGTGTTAAAAGCAAAAAATTATAAAGAGTTAGCCGCAGGAAAAGCATTAACTATCAAATTCCGCCAAGGCGGTGAAGTGATCGCATTACCTGGCCGTGCGGGTCATCATAGTCTGAAAAAACTTATGCAAGAATGGAATATCCCACCATGGTTACGCGACCGAATTCCGCTGATTTATCGCGATGGAGAGTTAGTCCATGTAGCCTGGACGGAGTGCTAGCGGAATCCAGGCTACGGGAGCTTACTTTCTTTTTGGCGACGACGATGAGGATCCTGCTGCTGGAGTTGAACTAAATGCAGATGAAGAGCTGCTCATTAAGCCATGTCGTTCTGCTGCTGCAGCATAAGAGGGTGCTGCAGCTGAAATAGATGGACTCGATCGATGTTGTTGCAAAAACGCTTCCATTTCCTGCTTTAATTCAACAGCTTCATAAATTTGACTCGGATCATAAGGTTCTTGCGTAACAGGATTCCTTGGAGGATTATGCCCATTATTTTTATCTTCTATCAAATAACGTTCAAGTGCTAAACGCTCCGTATAAAATTTATTACCATCAGGTTGTTCTATATAAACTGGATCACTCATGACTTTATAAGATAAACCGCATCTAAACTGGCCTGGAATTGCATTTAAATCAACATCAGCATTGATAAAAACTTGCGTTTGATTTAATGGTCCAATTCTATTTTGAAGTGGATTTGTCTGACTTTTATCTTGTTCTAATTTATCTTGAACTTGTATTATTTTTTTTCTTAAAAGAATTAAATTCATATTTAATCCGCTAATATCGGCTTCCCACAATTCGCGCATGCCAACAAGGCTTTTTAATTGATGAAATACATATACCATCTCGCCTTCACTATGTTGATTAAAGTCTTGCGATAAGGCATAAGTGGTCTCTTGACATGAACCAATTAAAAAGGAGAGTGTTTTAGCAGTAATCCCTAAGGGTTGTGTTATTTTAGCAAATGCAGTTTGTAATCGTTTAGCTTCTCCAGCCAGGTTATTTTTCTCATATGTTTTCATAATATTAGATAGCACAGAGGCGTATCCCACAATTTCAAATTTTATTTTTTCAAGTTTGAAGCTTTCAATTTTCCCTGCGATTTTTTGCATATAACGATGTTCTTGCTCGCGCAAAACAAGAAGTTTTCCTAAAGCAGGAATTTGACGCTGTGTTACAAATAAAATTTTAATAATGGTGTCGCTATCTTTAAAAAAATGTTGGTTGAAATCAGGATGAATTGCATGTGTCTTATATATGTTTAGCAATTGCTCAGAGGAATACATTTCTGCTAAGATCAAGCTTCTAAACAATATTGTCGCTGCGGTAATATTATATACGGCAGCTTCTAATAGATATTCTTTATGGGTATTAATAACCGATACCATTCCCGTAGTTTTGTGCCAATAATAAGCCAGCTCTGCGTAGATATCA